>CAZYBY010000447.1:0-1531 GCA_964645385.1 uncultured Sphingobacterium sp. | reverse complement strand
TACAGCATTTCCATCAAATTCAATTTTATCAATTTTACCTTTAATAGGAATGCCGTTTACTTCAACATTTTTAATAGGTGTTTCTGTACTAACAATTTTGTGCCATTTATTGATATAGAAATTATAATAAGGAGGAATTATTTTGTGTCCATATTCTGTTCTTCTTTCAAATTGCTCTCGAGTAAAGGCTTCACGATTTCTTATCATATACCAATCGAAATCACGAATCAAGGTATCAACACTTGGAAACTCTTTTGTATCTATTACTTCTCTGAAGAACTTCTCTAAAGCCCAATGTATTGAAGATCCGAAAGTCATGGTTTCATTTTTACCACTCGGCACCATTACTAAATTCTGAAAATAAAATTTCAGAGGGCAACTTAAGTAATTATTCAGATGAGTAACACTCAGAGTATATTTTTCTAAAACACTTTCTACCCATTCGTGGTCTATCGAACTCGTGCTAACCTTTGAATTTTCTTCTTTAAAATTTAAGGCAAAGAAGTCCATAATTAAAGGATCTTCAACTGTTAATTTTTCTACCGTAATTGTTGATGTACTTAATAGTTCGCCTACAAACATACTACGTTCAATTTCTTTACCTTTTAAATCGGTTGAGGTATAAGATATTTGAAGATTAGTTTTTGCACGAGTCATTGCAACGTAAAATAAACGACGAAGTTCTTCTTCATCTTTACCTTTGCTGTTAGATAAGAATAGGGTTTCTGGAATTTTATAAGTTCTACTAAATTTCCGTTTCCCTTCCCAAACATTTTTAGTTGCTCCTATAAAAAACACATATTGAAATTCCAAACCTTTAGAACCATGACAAGTAAGGAAATTAACACCATGTTCATTAAATAACACTTTGTTTAATTCTAAACTCAACCCGTTGTCATCTAATAAATCTATAGTATTTACAAATTCAGCTAAACCCATGTTTGGGTTTCTACGACTTTCTTCTTTTAAAAAATTAAATAAAGAAGATAGAACTTGCATTAACCAAGTTTTTTCAGGCGATTTTAATATGTAAGCAAGAATACCACCACGAGTTATAATTTTTTCAAATAAATTTTGAAGTGTAAAATTATTCGACTCTTTGATCCAGTATTCAATATCTGCACTTAACCTGCGCATATGTTGAATACTTGTTTCTTCGAATAGATCAATAGTTTTCTTATTCATCTCTGCTAGCATTCTTCGTAGAGATGTTTTTTCTTTATTAGAATAATTGTGGTTGTTTACGGCCACACTCAGTTTTGCAATATCAATAGGGTTGATTTCATAAAAATCGTAATGAAGAATTTTGAATAGAAGTTCATCTCCACTATATGAAATATCGTTTTCTGCAGCTAAATACCTTAATATATTGATAAGCTTTTGTGCAAATGGAATAGTAAGAATATTAACACGTTTTTTTGTACTAACAGGTATTTCTCGCGATTGAAAATAGTGTGCTAATTCTTCTCCCGATTTATGTTCCTTATAGATAATCGCAATTTCTTTAGGGTCTACTTTTTGTTCGTTGATT
>CAZYBY010000446.1:0-1805 GCA_964645385.1 uncultured Sphingobacterium sp. | reverse complement strand
TATCAAAAAATTATACGGTAAAAGTATTCTAGTAGATGAAATCAACAGATTATTGTCGGATTCATTAAACAAATACATTACTGAACAAGAATTAAACGTTTTAAGTCAACCTTTACCTAAACCGGATGAAGATTACATTCCAAAATGGGATTTCACAGATGAATTCGAGTTTTCATTCGAAATGGGACTTGCTCCAGAAATTAAAGAATCTTTTACAGCTAAGGATATAGTAACTTATTACAAGGTTAAAATTGATGAAGAGACTTTAAACAGCCGTTTAAAAAACATCCGTCGTAGCTATGGAAAAATGACTAATCCTGAAACTGCAGCGATTGATGATGTTTTATACGGTGAGCTTACTCAATTATCTCCAGATGGTTCTGTTTTCGAAGGTGGTATTTCTAACACAGCTTCAGTTCGTTTGGATTTAATTGAAGATGAAAAAATTAAAAAATCTTTAGTAGGCTTGAAAAAAGATGATACAATTGATTTAGATCTTCAAAAAGCATATAAAAAAGACGCACATAGAATTGCTCATTTGTTAAACATTGATGAGGAATTAGCGAAAGATTTAAAATCTTCATTCCGCTTAACTGTGAAAAACGTTAATCGTATTGAAGAAGCAGAAATGAACCAAGAATTTTTCGATAAGATTTACGGCGAAGGAGCTGTTTCTACTGAAGCAGAATTCATCGAAAAAATGAAGGAAGAATTAATTGGTATTATGCAAGATAACGCTGACCGTAAACTTCAACAAGATATTTATGAGTATGGTGTTAAGAAATTCGATATGGAATTACCAAACGAATTCTTAAAAAGATGGTTGAAAGCAACGAACGAAAATAATCTTGATGATGTTCAAATTGCTGAGCAATACGATGAGTTTGCAAAGAATTTAAAATGGACATTAATCGCGAATAAGATTATCGCTGATAATAAAATGGAAATAAATCCTGAAGAAGTGGTTGATTTAGCTAAAAAACGTATCGACGCACAATTCAGAATGTATAGCCCTCAACCATTATCAGAAGAACAATTAAATCAGTATGCAATGAACTTTTTACAAAATAGAGAACAAGCTAACCGCTTGTATGAAGAGGTAAGAAGTCAAAAAGTATTCGATTTGTTGAAAACTATCATCACATTAGACGAAAAAGAAATCGATTATAATAAGTTCTTAGAGATTAAATAATTGGTAGCAGGTAGCTGGTAACTGGTTCCCGATAGCTATCGGGATGGTAACTGGTAAGATATTCTTAATAATAATTAAAGGAGCCTAATAATCAGGCTCTTTTTTTATAATTAGCCAGCATTATTAATTCGAACAATTTGGACAATTAGCCAATGTGCCAATAATCAGATAAATAAGAATAACGAGCGACTAAGGACCAACGACTAAGGACTAGGGACCGAAAGTAGTATTGTAAATCCCAAAACAATACCTTAATTTGCTACGTTATACAAGCATAAAATTACATTATGAAAATAGATAAAAAAGAATTTCGCAATTACGCGGTTAAGCACCACAGAATCAACAGTATTCAAGTTGATAATTTCATTTCAAGAGTTGAAGCTAGAAACACTCCAGGAGCAGTTACACCATATATTATTGAAGAAAGACAATTAAACGTTGCTCAAATGGACGTTTTCTCAAGATTGATGATGGATCGTATCATCTTTTTAGGTGACCCAATTTACGATGGAGTAGCGAACATTATTCAGGCTCAATTATTGTTTTTACAATCTACAGATTCTAAAAAAGACATTCAGATTTATATCAATTCACCAGGAGGATCAGTTTATGT
>CAZYBY010000445.1:0-8142 GCA_964645385.1 uncultured Sphingobacterium sp. | reverse complement strand
AGGCAATACCATTACCTCCAGAACCACCACCCGTATAAGATTTGCTATTTGGATCGCCATCCGGTGAGCCCTGATTTCCTGGGGTATTTCCAGTACCATCGCCACCACCAGTACCATTGTTTTTCTTGCCTTTAAATAAAGCTCTTTGATCTACACTAGGTTTTGCTGGTTCTGTAACAGTTGATGTATTGGTATTAGTCGTATTGCTAGTATTTGAAGTCTTAGGGTTTTTATCCACCACAGTAGGGGCATCTTCTAAATCTTGAGTAAGCACATCTTTAGCATCGCTTGAATTTGATGTTACAGGAGAATTCGGGCGATTAGGATCTACAATTGGTTCGTCAGTTACGTTTTCACCAATGGCTGGTTCTTCCATACTAGTATAATCATCACCCATACCAGTTTCACTGGTTCCGTAATTAATTACAATGCCGCCTGTTTCAATCTCTTCGATTGGAATTTGAACTTTTATGTAAAAGAAATAGCATAATAAGAATAACACTACATGAAGTAATGTTGTGCTTATTATTGCTTTCACTCTTTGCGATTGCTCTACATTATTTGCGGAATTCATTCCTTAATTATTTAGGATCTGTGGCTAAAACTAGCTTTACTTTTAATTTATTCGAAACGTCCATTACATCAACAATATCTTGTATCTGAACGGTTTTATCTACATATAAAATTACAGTAAGTTCATCTGTATTCTGAATGTAATTTCGAAGTACTTGTTCTATTTGAGTAGAAGGCACTAACTGCTTTTCCACGTAGTATTGCAAATCTTTGGTAATAGAAACACTAATTGTTTTTTTAGATACCGACTGTCCGCTAGAGGCCTTTGGTAACAATAGTTTTATTACGTTTGGATTTACAACAGAAGAAGCAATTAGGAAAAACAACATTAGGAAAAACATAATGTCATTCATGGAAGCAGTACTTACTTCCGGCGCTATTTTATGTCGTCTGCGTAAGTTCATTATTTGCTTGGTTCTTCCAATAAGTCAATAAAATCGATACTTTCTGTTTCTAATTTTAAAATGATTTTATCAACCATTAAATTTAAAATATGATGACCGATATAAGCAAGGATACCAACTATTAAGCCCGCTGCCGAAGTAATCATTTTCTCGTATAAACCTCCTGCAATATTTCCCATGCTGATATTGTCAGATAATGAAATGTTGTAGAAAATTTTAATTACTCCAGAAATAGTTCCAACGAAACCGAACATAGGTGCTATACCAGCAACAATACCTAAAATGCTAATGTTCTTTTCTAGTTTTGCAACTTCAAGTTTACCAACGTTTTCAATTGCACCTTCAATTTCTTTTATAGGCTTACCAATTCTAAGTAGTCCTTTTTGTAACATTCTCCCAATAGGAGTGTTGGATTGCTTACATAATGCTAAAGCCGAGTTTAAGTTACCTTGCTTTATCAATTCACGTACTTGCATCATTAATGAGCTTTCATCTTTAATTGCTTTACGTAATGTAAAATAACGCTCGAAGAAAATATAAAATGCCATTAATGATAAAATGAAAATAGGATACATTACCCATCCACCTTTCATTATTAATTGAAGTAAATTCAATTGTTCAGGCGCAGCTTTAACTGCTGGTGCAACTTGCTCTACAACTTGTTGTACTGCTTGTTGAACAGTATCACTTCCTAGGCTTTCTGTAATTTGTAATAAGATCATTTATCGTTTGGTTTTACGGTCGTTAAATAAAATTTATTGTCGATTTTTTTACTAAAGTTTAACTCTTCTTTTGCGCTTGCTTCATCTGTAAATTCAGCAATAACTACATGATATTTTTTACCAGTATTAGTTTCTATAATTTTAGCTTCGAATCCTGTTACATCTAAATTTTTCTCTTCTGTAATTGCTTCTTGTTTAGAATTATAAGCACCTTTTGTAACATAATAAGTAGTAGTTGCCACGTTACCTTTTAAGATAACGCTATGAGATGCCGAATTGTTACTCTCAGTTGTCGATAATACTACTTTTCCTGCATTGTTACCAGAATTAATATTCGCTATGCTGTTTGCAGAATCAGCAATACTCTGCTCATTCGATACCGATGAATTATTTATTTCAGTAAGTGTATCTGCCAATTGCTGCATATTCTCCTGCGATACTACTTGAGTTGTATCATTCGTAACCACTGGTTTATTCATGTTCGCAATTTCATTTCTAAACAAGTATAATGTAGTACCAAGTACAGCTACAATAATAAAAATGATTATCCCAGTTGAATATTTCTTAATGTCAAATGAACTCCTATTCTTCTCAAGGCTCTTTACTTTCTCTGATCTCTCTACGCTCTTTGCGTCCGCTGTGTTCTCTGCTCTCTCTGTGTTCTCTGCTCTCTCTGTGTCCTCTGCGTTCTTTAAGTCCTCAGCGTCCTCCGCGCTCTCCGCGTCCCTCAAAAATGCCGCCGCCGCCTCCTCTAAAGAAATTGGCCTATTCTCTGCGTCCTCAGCCTTCTCTGCGCCCTCGGTCCCTGAGCCTATCCCGATATCCATCGGGAGAAGGGCCTCTGCGCCCTTCAAGAATTGCTCTTCATACGCCCTAAACACAATACTATCATTTACAGCTCTGAAATCACCAATTCCTTCAACTTTATAAATTCCTTTGCTATTAATTTCTATAAAAATTTCTTCTAATGCTGATGAAACAAACTCTTCGATCTCATCTTCATTCATATTCGTTTTCTCGGCGATATATTTTTTCAATACACCATCATCATGCTGTTGTTGTGCTGTAAATACGATAGAAATATAATCTCCATCATTTAAAAATGTAGTTGTTTTCTGCACTACAAAGGCACCGAAGTCGGGTACAACTAATGTATCTTGTTTCGACAAAATTGCATGTACAAAATCAAATAGTTTCTTCGCCATATTTATTTAATTAAAATCTGAAACTTGCACCTAACATTGCCTGAAAGCCTAGTCCACTATAGTAGTTGAACTGCTCTCTCTTGTAATTCAGTACATTGTTTAAGTTTAAATATACAGAAATGATTTTAGAATATCGATAATCAATTCCCAAGTTTAAATCAACTCCAGATTTAATATTGGAGATGCTTCCATTCACATCTTGAGTTTTCATTTTTGAGTAAGAATACAATTGTGCATCAATTAAAAACTTATTGGCAATATTGTAATTTGTTCCAAGTCTGAAAATAGTTGTTGGTCTGTTCCAAGCTTCACGAATTGTATCTGTTTTAAAGATGAAATAATCGAAGCTAGAATAGATTTTAAATTTCTCTGAACTTTGGTGTGAATAGTTTATGTTGATGTTTGTTTCAGTAGCAGATGGCCCATCGTATATCACTTTATAGGTTCTTAAAACATCATTATTCGCTATGAAATATGCTTCTCTTGAAAGCGATTTATAATTTACATTAAGGTGATAAGTATTTTTTAAATCGATTTTGCCTCTTAACCCAGCATATAAATTTATCTTTTCGTTAGTATTTAAAATTCTGATGTCTGAGCCTAGAAATGGATTTTGTGTATAGAAATCTCTGAAACTATTTTTCTTAATCTTTCCGTTTAAACCTGCATAAGCCACAGCATCAATTTGCGTCACTTTATAATTAGCTTCTACTTTTGGATAGATATGGAATAAACTGTTGTCTCCAAATTCTTGGTAAGCAGAGAATCCGAGTTGGAAATTGATATTAGCTTGTTTTAAATGAATACTAGGTTCTATGTAAAACAAATTATTTTTGCTTGTTAATGAGTCGTTGAAATTTCCAATATCTATTCCAATTTTAGTCTGGTATTCTTTGTATTTAGCCATACCTGAAATACCAAATCGACTTTCTTTTGCATCAAAACGATCACTAGCTGCATAAAATTCTAAATTGCCGATGTAAGAAAATGAATTAAAATCTTGAGCATTTGATTTTAACTCTGTTTGAAGTCCGAAAAGATTAAAATTCTGACGTACATCTTTTGCTTTGAATTTTGAAATGCTATGATCATAACCATAGAAATGATTTACATCTCTATCGTATAATAAACTTATACCTACACTTTGCTTTGCATATAATCTTTTCGCATATAAATCTATAGTATTATCACTATAGGCCATATTCTCAATAGATCCTACTTGTGCTTGATGTCTGTAGTGTGCACCTAAAATCCATTCCTTAGATCGTAAATTATTCGCCCAAGCTTCAAAATAACTTGTTCTGTAATTTCCACCACCTACACGGATAGAGGTTTTGTATAGCTTAGCAATACTTTCGTTTTTCATTTTCTCCGTAGGAATAGAATTGATTTTTAAATTGCTATCTATTCGGTGAGATAAAAAATTATAGCTAGGATTTTCTTTACCAGTTTCTTCAATTTTAATTTCTGGATTAGAATTTATTTTGATGGCTTCTGCTAATATAGGCTTGTACTGACGAACAACATTTACCTCTTCCGAAAGATTCTTCTGAGCAAAGCTGTTCTGATAAATAAATGCTACAGCCAATAGTGTATATATATATTTTCTGTTCATTTTATTTTGGCTGACTAATTTCTATTAATTTTTTATTTGCTTCTTCAATAATACCATCGTCCTTTACAGAGTATTCCTCGATGATCGATTGAAGTGTACTTTTCGCTTGGAAGTCGTTGCCTAATTTGGCATAGGTTTCTGCAAGTATAATGAAACCTTTTGCTACCCAATATTCATAAGATGGTACTTGGTTACTCAAATCAAAACATGCTTGTTGTGCATCGATATACTTACCTTTTAAGAATAAAATACTTGCTAACATGTATTTCGCTTCAGCACCTGCTTCCGTTTTAGTAAGCTTAGAAACCGCTCTGTAAGAATTCTCGGCTTCATCAATTTTATTTATACTGAAATAATATCTACCTAAATATAAGTTTGCTAGATATTGGTCTTCAATACTCGATTTCTCAAAGTTTAATACACGTTGGCTGTATTTCAGAATTCCAGTACTATCGTTCATTGCTGCATAAGATTTCAAGGCACCTGAAATTGCTTCTTGGTAATTATCTTTAAATTCTGCTTGAGATTCTAATTGAGTATAATACATTGAAGATTTAGCATAATCTTTATTCTTCAAGTATATTCTTGCTGCTTGAACTAATGAGCGTTCTAAGTATTTCGGATTTGAATTTGAAATTAAATATTCAAAATCGATTAAGGCAGATTTTTCACGTTTAGTTTTCATAAAACACTCTGCTCTGTTCGCATGTGCTTCTATAATGAAAACTCCGTTTTGAAATCTTTCGATATAATTATTGAACCCATTAATAGCATTCTCACAATCGCCTAGTAAGTACCTGTTGTTCGCAGCTTGATAGGTAATCGAATCTTGTGCTCCTGAACTGACACTAGCAAATGGTAATGTTTTTACATAATTCAAATATCCATCAGCATTCCCTGCATCAACATAAATATTTTTTATTGCTAATAAAGCTTCCTTCGCTTCTTCAGTTCCTGGGTAATCACCGATAATCGCTTTATACATTTCAATTGCTTTATCGTCTTGCGATTCGTTATAGTAAATTAAACCTAAACTCAATCTAGATTTTGCTACATACCTGCTATTCGGGAATTTCTTTACCAATGCTAAGAAATAAGTGATCGCATCAGGAATTGTATTCATCACGAAATAGCCATTTCCAATTTCGAAAGTTGCATCATCTGCGTAAGATGAAGTAGGATAATTCGCAAGTAATGCTTTTAAGGTTACAATCTTATCATTCTGTTTGTTCTGTAATCCTAAAATCATGCTTTTTTGGAACAATGAATAATCTGAACCAGTTGCTTTATCATTTATGATTTTATTATAAGAGAATAAGGATTTATCGTAATCTTTAATCACGAAATAACCATCCGCTAATCTTAATACCGCATCATTTACTTTCTTCGCATTCGCTGGATTATTAGCTTTTGATTCTGCTCTTATATATCGATCGAAATATACAATCGACGATTTGTAATCTTCTTTTTTGAAGTAAGTGTAACCTAACTGGTAATTTACTTCAGTATTCAATTCTGTTTTTTCCGATGCATTCGATTGATCAAACATTGAATAGAATTTCAAAGCTTCATCGTAATTGTTCAGCATATAATTCGATTCACCCTTCCAATACCAAGCTAGTGCTTGAATCTTTTTATCAGAAGCGATTGATAATGATTGATTGAACAATTTTATGGCATCAGCAAATTTCGCTTCGTTGAATAATTCTACACCTCGATAATAACTTACTTTTTGGAATGCTAAGTTCGCACGTTTGCTCCTTGGTTCTATTTTTTCTAAAATTTGAATCGCTTGTTTGTAATTTCTTGTATACAATAATGATTCACCTAATAGAGATTGCGCTTCTTCAGCTTCAGGTGTATCTCCATACTCATCTAAATAATCCTGAAAACTTTCTATAGCATTTTGATAGAAATTTAATTCATAGGATAATTTAGCATAGTTTAATAAAGATGAAGATGTGATGAATTTTTCTTGATTTAATTTCGATGCTTTAGAAAACGCATTACGTGCTGATTGCTTATCGCCTAATTGATAAAAGCTTTGTGCAATAATGTATAATGAATGTTGTGCATATGCATTCTTCTTATCCGCATTCGTTTTTAAATAATCTATCGCTTTTTGATATAATTGATTTTGAAATAATGCATAACCTAATTCGTACGATGCTAAATCGCTTAGTGTGCTTTTCTTTGCTGATAGTTCATAATATTCAATCGTTTTTGCCCAATCTTTTAAACTATAAGCACTTCCACCTCCAATTAAATAAATATCATTCAAGTTTTTAACTTGAGGGATTTGAATTGCTTCAGCAACAGCTGTTAATGCTTTTACATAATTTTGTTGATCGTAGTAAATTTTACAGATGTAAACTGGTGCACTCTCTGCATACGATTTAGAAGTTTTGATAAACTCAAATCGTTCTAAGGCTGTTGAATAGTTTTTCGATTTATATTGAATAATTCCATCATAATAAGCCGCAGGGTAGGTGTATTTCGAATTTTTAGAAATTAATTTTTCGAAATGATTTGTTGCTTCTTCAAATTTATCTTCTTCGAACAATGCATAGCCATATCTGAAATGAAATTCATTTTGCATAGCAGTGCTCAATAAATTCACTTCAGTTTTAGCAAACCAATCAATAGCTTTCTTGAAATCTCTTTGTCGGTAATAGAAACTGCCTAATTCAAAACTTGCTGTTTTTGATAAAGGATTTTCAGGATAGCGTTCTACAAAGGCCATCAATTTGTTTTCTGCTCCTTGGTGATAAAGCTCTAAATCACAAATCGCCATGTAATAGCTCGACTGAATTAACATCTGAGATGCATTTTCAGGTAAACTTAATTCTGCCTGATTAATAAGGTTTCTATTAACTAACTCAAATGAGCGATATGCTGCATTGAACTGTTGGCGATCGTATAAATGTAATCCCGTTCGAAAGTCTTTTTCTATCTCGTAGAATTTCGCAGTTTCCTGAGAAAAACTCGGAATAGAAAGTAAAACAAGGGGTATATATAATAGTAGTTTCTTTAATCGAAGCATCTTTAATGGCAAATTCTTGATATAACGTTCAAATCTATGGGTTTTTATATAATCAACCCTGTTTAAAACTCATCAAAATATCCACAAATGCTCGAAAAATTAGGCTTATTCTGCTCGAACTTCGTATAAATAAGGCGAACGTGAAATTAAACCTGGGTTAATTCCCATTAATCCCTCTGGAATAAACGACTTCAAGGATTTATAATAATCTACCCAAGCAGGGAAAAAATCTGCTGTTTTAGGGTCTTTATAAGTCATTGGTTGTAAATCGAATATATGATAAGCATTGAATACCAGCTCTGAACAATACAAGGAATCGTTGTTCATGATAAATCTATCGTCGTAAGCTTTACCAATTGTCGAAATTGCGTATCTACTCGCCTCTGGTATAAGATGTTTGTATTCATTATGCAATCGCATTACCAAATATTTATTAGGATTCGGACATCTTAAAAACAAGCTATCAATCGATGTACTCTTTACATGTGAACCAATTGCTTCAACTGCCCTGTATTCATTTCCTATCCTAACTATTAATGCAACATGAGAAAAATCTCTGCCTTGATAACCTTCTGTAACG
>CAZYBY010000444.1:0-2316 GCA_964645385.1 uncultured Sphingobacterium sp. | reverse complement strand
GATTGTCGCTAGTTTGATTTACAAATTCGCTTTCGCTAGCATCTTCTATTGCAATATGCAATTGATGTTTGTTTTTACGATGAAAATTGATACACTCGTTGTAAGTGATTCTAAAGAGCCATGTATAAAGTTGCGAATCTTCTCGAAAGCTATCTAAGCTTTTCCACACTTTGATGAAAATCTCTTGCATCAAATCGTCGGCATCGCTATGTTCATTTACATACCTGCGAATTTGCCAGTAGATTTTTTGTTCGTATTTTTTTACTAATAAAGAAAAGGCATACTCCTTCGATTTCTCGTCGCGAAAAAAAGCTAATATATCTTGGTCGGATGGGTTTTGCTTCATGCGCTTTTTTTGCGCTGCGACCAGAATTTATCTTCTACTCATTACTTTCTGAACAGCAGCAATAATATTTGGAGTTTCTAAACCATATTTTTTCATTAGTTCGTCTGGAGTTCCACTTTCGCCGAAGCTATCGTTAACAGCGACCATCTCTATCGGTGCTGGGAAGTTTTCTCCTAACAACTGTGCGATACTATCGCCTAAACCACCATGTTTCTGGTGCTCTTCAGCAGTAACTACACATCTTGTTTTACGTACTGATGTTAAGACGGCTTGAGCGTCTAAAGGTTTAATGGTATGGATATTTATAATTTCTGCACTAATGCCCATTTCAGCTAAAGCTTGTCCTGCTTCAATTGCTTTCCATACTAAATGTCCTGTAGCAAAAATACTTACGTCTTTACCTTCGTTCAACATAAGTGCTTTGCCGATTTCAAATTTTTGGTCAGCTGGTGTAAAATTAGGAACTGCTGGGCGACCGAATCTTAAATAAACTGGTCCATCGTGTTCTGCAATTGCTATTGTTGCAGCTTTTGTTTGATTATAATCGCATGGATTAATAACTACCATGTTTGGTAGCATTTTCATTAATCCGATATCTTCTAAAATTTGATGAGTTGCTCCGTCTTCTCCTAAAGTTAAACCTGCATGTGAAGCACAGATTTTTACGTTTTTCTGAGAATAAGCAACTGATTGACGTATTTGGTCGTAAACTCTACCAGTAGAGAAATTTGCAAATGTACCTGTAAATGGAATTTTTCCCCCAATAGTCATACCTGCAGCTAAGCCAATCATATTAGCTTCTGCAATACCTACTTGAAAAAAACGCTCTGGATTTTCTTTAGCGAATGCATCCATTTTTAACGAACCAGTTAAATCGGCACATAATGCCACCACATTGGGGTTTGTTTTACCTAATTCTGCTAATCCTGCTCCAAATCCTGAACGGGTATCTTTTTTCTCTGTGTATGGGTATTGTTTCATGCTGCAAATATAAGTGTTCTATGATTAATTAAAAGCGAATAGAATATGAACTTCCTGAACTTATCTGAAAACGTTCAGTTCGCGTGCTCATCGTCTTTTTTGAGCCTTTATTTTTATAAATTATATGAAATGTTCCTGGTTGTAGGGTAATTGTTTCTGTAACAGAATTTCCATTAATATCACAAACCCATTCTAAATCCTGCCCTTTTTCAACATAAATACTTCCAAATACTGGAACAGCATTGGTATTTAATATCGTTAATAACCCTGGTGCAGGAATTTTTATGCTCGTAGTTTCACTTTGTTTTATCTGTAAATTGGATATGCTAATGCGTGGTAATGTTAAAATCTCCACATCGTAAGTACCAGTAAGGTATTTTCTTTTCTGATTAATATCTAATCGATCTATAATTACATCTTTATTGTTTTCTTTAATTATAGATGATAGTTCTTTATATGTACTTAAGCCTTCGGTTTGTATAATTAATTCTCCTTGAGCAGCATTTACATTGATTATACTATGTTTGTTTGGCAATACTACGATATCTTTTTTATAGATAGGCGGAGTTGTGTGCACAATCATATCATACTT
Source organism: uncultured Sphingobacterium sp. (assembly GCA_964645385.1). Lineage (GTDB taxonomy): Bacteria > Bacteroidota > Bacteroidia > Sphingobacteriales > Sphingobacteriaceae > CAJBVG01. The sequence continues at coordinate 397 of CAZYBY010000444.1, read as the reverse complement.
ATTAACTGGGTCGAGTTGAAGGGTATCCGGATTACCTCTTGCATTTAAGGTATGAATAAAATGATATCTTAATATTCCAGCACTCTGATCGTATAAGCTAATAGGTACATTTGTTTCAGTAGGTTTACCATTTTCATCTAGTAAATTTATTTGCGATGTACTGCTGTTTAAAATTGTATTCATCACACTTTTAAGTGATTTTTTAAATCCAATTTCGTCTTGTGCATCGTCATACCTACCTACACATTCAAAGGTTTCTGCAGCTTCAGGAGTTAATCCTAACCCAATAATAAATGGTTGTAAAAAAATGCCTTTGCTTTGTAATTTTTTAGAAACTTCACAAGCATTGCCTTTGCAAGACTCAATTCCATCTGTAATTAATACAACAATATTTCTA
>CAZYBY010000443.1:0-2866 GCA_964645385.1 uncultured Sphingobacterium sp. | reverse complement strand
ATCAAATGCGTCTCTAATTCCTGAAGAGAAAATATTAAAAGCATAAACCAACATCATAATCGCAATACCTGGAATCATAGCTAAATATGCTGCATCCATAATAATGTATCCATAATGTTCTTTTACCATTCCGCCCCAAGTCGGTACTGGCGGTTGAGCTCCAAAACCAAGAAAACTCAGACCTGCTTCTAATAATATTGCTGATGCGAAATTAGCAGAAGCCATTACTAATAATGGGCCTAAAATATTTGGAAGTATATGTCTGAATATAATTCTGAACTCATGATAGCCTAAGGCTTTCGCTGCCTCCACAAACTCTACTTCTTTTAAGCTCATTACTTGCCCTCTAACAAGCCTGGCCACTTCAACCCACATACTAAGTCCAATCGCTATAAAAACTTGCCAGAAGCCCTTGCCTAGCGCAAATGAAATGGCAATAACTAAAAGTAAAGATGGTAGCGACCAAATAACATTGATTAACCAAGAAATAAATGCGTCCCATTTACCCCCATAGTATCCTGCAACAGCTCCTAAAAATACTCCGACTAACATGGAAATAATTACTGAGACCAAGCCAACTGATAATGAAACTCTTGTACCTAAAATCATTCTGCTTAATACATCTCTTCCATAACGGTCGGTACCAAGCCAATAAGTTCTTTTTATAATTTCGTTTTGAGAAACTTTAGATTTTGAACTGTCATCTAGTAGTGGAATATAATCATATTTCGACTCTTGCCCATTGATCCAAACACTGAGGAAATTAAGATCATCTATTGATTTTCCATTTCCAACTTTCTTAAAACTAACTTCAGAGCCAGGTGGCAGAGTACTAATTTCCAAATGCATCTCATTAGCATTTGGACTTTGATCAGGCATAATTAAGTAACCAAGAATAGCAATAAGAATAGTAATGAAGATCAATACTCCTCCGAAAATGGCGAGTTTGTTTTTCATTAATTTATTCATTGCTCTCATATTACTTTTCTGCCTTTCCATTGGTATGTGGTACCAACATTTCCAATTATGCCAAGATAAATGAAATAAAAAATATATAAAAATAACACTACTGGTGCATATAGAATATATCTACTTTTTTCAAAGAAATTCAACAGCATGATCATGAATATGCCATCAAAAACTAGTTTTAACATAAAAGAAATAATCAGGAAAATTTTTATATCAGAATAAAAAAATGAAAAAGGAATTGCAAAAAATAAAGCGGCATTCATCAAAAATACAGAGAGCACCATTGCCATTAAACGCTTATCAAAATAATTCGCATTCTTCTTTGCCCATCTTTTTCGTTGTTCTACAAATTCATTTAGGTTAGACTTTGCGTATGTATAAACTATCGAATTTCTGTTTTTATTAAAGCCTATGGCATTAGGATAATGCTTGTAAACTTTATGAAGTAGAAGTTCATCATCTCCAAAAGCGATATCATCTATACCTTCGAAACCATTAATTTCGTGAAATAATTCTCTAGTGTAGGCAAGGTTTGCACCATTACATGTACTCGGCATGCCATTGCGCATACACGAGGCACCAACTCCTATGAGGTATTGGAATTCTACGGTTTGAATTTTTTCAAACCAGTTTTTCTCTTGATGAAATGCAACTGGAGATGAGATTAATTTAAAAGAGTTCGAAGAATAAAACGATACGATGGAACTAAGCCAATGCTGATCCATTGAACAATCTCCATCTGTAGAAACGATTAATTCCGCATTCGAATTATTGACCCCTGTAGTGATTGCCATTTTTTTATAGGCATAAATTTCACCTTCTACATTCAAAGGCACAATTTTCACATTAGGAATATTAAGCGATTTAATAATTGAAACAGTATTGTCTGTTGAGTAATCATCTATAACGATAATATCAAACTTATCTGCGGGATAGCTTTGAGATTGAATGTTTCTCAATAACTTCTCAATATGCTTTTCTTCGTTCCTTACAGGTATAATTATACTAACAGTAGGGAATTTATCAGGCGTTTGAATATTAAAAGTTTTCGTTCTTAGCCAACCAATTATAAAATATATTACATAGCTAATATATAATGCAAGAATACCGTAAAGTATATAATTTATGATTAGCACGATAGATGTAAATTAAAGCAGCAAGATAGCATTTAATTATAAATCTCTTCGCGTATCTTTACAGAGAATATTCATTTCTATAACATTGAAAGAACAAATTATTTTAGGAGTAGACCCTGGTACATCTGTAACTGGATATGGTTTGGTGAAAGTTGAAGGCAAGAAGTTAAGCTTAATTCATTTAGGTGTAATCCAAACTGGCAAACTAGATGACCACGCGATTAAACTGAAAAAAATATTTGAAGGGGTTTTAGGTGTAATTGAAAAATACCACCCAGATATGATGGCTATCGAAGCTCCATTCTTTGGCAAAAACATTCAATCGATGTTGAAATTAGGAAGAGCACAGGGAGTAGCGATGGCAGCTGCTATGTATAGAGACATACCACTGTGTGAATATTCACCTAAGAAAATAAAACAATCAATTACAGGAAACGGGAACGCCTCGAAAGAGCAGGTTTCACATATGCTTCAACATTTATTAAAATTTGATGGGCATCCACAATTTTTAGACGCTACTGATGGCTTAGCAGCCGCGGTTTGCCATTACATTCAGAATACCATTACAATTCCACAAAGTACTACTCCAAAAACAAAAAAGAGCACTAAAAAGCACTCTGGTTGGGAAAGTTATTTAAATGATAATCCTGATAAAATTATAAAGAAGAAATAGCGCTTTTAATTTCTGTGGCTAATGATTCAAATTCTTCCTTTGTGAATTCTGGTCGAGGTGCTGAAAAATTCATATCATTTAATTCATT
>CAZYBY010000442.1:0-10262 GCA_964645385.1 uncultured Sphingobacterium sp. | reverse complement strand
CAAAAAGAATTTTACGATAAAGGCGAGCCTGTTATCTGTATATATGTTGCAATCGGACAAAAGAACTCTACTGTAGCGAACATCGTTCGTACGTTAGAAGAAAAAGGTGCGATGGCTTATACAATTATAGTTGCTGCATCTGCAGCAGATCCTGCTCCAATGCAATTCTTTGCTCCTTTCGCAGGTGCTGCTATTGGTGAATTCTTCCGCGATACTGGTAGACCAGCTTTAATTGTTTATGATGATTTATCTAAACAAGCTGTTGCTTACCGTGAAGTATCTTTATTATTAAGAAGACCTCCAGGACGTGAAGCATATCCAGGTGACGTATTCTACTTACACTCTAGATTACTAGAAAGAGCTGCTAAAATTAATGCTACGGATTCTGTTGCTCAAGCAATGAACGATTTACCAGAGTCAATCAAAGGTATCGTTAAAGGTGGTGGTTCATTAACTGCATTACCTATCATCGAAACTCAAGCAGGTGACGTATCAGCATATATTCCTACAAACGTAATTTCAATTACAGACGGACAAATTTTCTTAGAGTCGAACTTGTTCAACGCAGGTATCCGTCCGGCAATTAACGTAGGTATTTCTGTATCACGTGTAGGTGGTAACGCTCAAATTAAATCAATGAAGAAAGTTGCTGGTACATTGAAAGGTGACCAAGCACAATACAGAGAGCTTGAAGCTTTCTCAAAATTCGGATCTGATTTAGATGCTACTACAAAATTCGTTTTAGACAAAGGTGCTCGTAACGTAGAGATCTTAAAACAAGGTCAGTATAGCCCAGTGCCAGTTGAAAAACAAGTAGCAATGATCTACTGCGGTACTAAAGGTTTATTGAGAAACGTACCTGTAGATAAAGTAAAGGAATTCGAAACAGAATATTTGAACCAATTAGAACTTCGCCACAGATCAACATTAGATGCTATCCGTGCAGGTAAAATTGATAATGATATTACTTCAGTTTTAGAAACTGTTGCACAAGAAATTTCTTCAAAATACTAATTCATCCAGTCCTGTAGCAATACAGGACTAGCTTATATTTTTTCAAAAGAAAAATGGCAAATTTAAAAGAAGTACGTTTAAGAATTGCATCTGTAAACTCTACACAACAGATTACAAAAGCCATGAAAATGGTTTCTGCAGCGAAGTTGAAAAGAGCTACTGATGCCGTTGTTCAAATGCGACCTTATGCTAATAAGTTGAAAGACATTTTAGCAAACCTTACAGCAAGTTTAGAGGGTAACGAAAGCGAATACACTGTTCAACGTGAATTGAAAAATGTATTAGTTGTAGTTGTTACATCAAATAGAGGTTTAGCAGGAGCGTTTAATGCAAATGCTATTAAAACTGCTAACAACTTGATTAACGAAAAATATGCAGACCTTAAGAAAACAGGTAATGTACATGTTATCGCTGTAGGAAAGAAAGCACAAGATTATTTCACTAAAAATAAATTCAACGTTATTGGAAACAATAATGATGTTTTCAATCATTTATCTTTCAATACTTCAACAAAAATTTCTACTGAAATTATGGAAGGTTTTGTTGCAGGTAAATGGGATAGAGTAGAAGTAGTTTACAATCAGTTTAAAAATGCAGCAATGCAAATTTTAACTACCGAGCAATTATTGCCAGTTCAAGCTACTGAAGGCAACGCTTCTGTTAAATCTAATGTTGATTACATTTTAGAACCTTCACAAGAAGAAATTGTAAATGGATTGATTCCAACATCTATCCGTATTCAATTATACAAAGCATTATTGGATTCTCACGCTTCTGAGCATGGTGCTCGTATGACTGCCATGGACAAAGCGACAGACAACGCTGGAGAATTATTACGTAGCCTTCGTTTGGCTTATAACCAAGCTCGTCAGGCTTCGATTACAAATGAAATTTTAGAGATTGTAAGTGGTGCGAATGCATTATCTGCAAGCTAATACTCAGTGAAGATTTTAAAATAAAAAGTCCCAGCATTATGCAGGGACTTTTTTATTTATATCTTTTTCAATTTTAATTCAACACGTCTCTAATTTCTTCCTTCTTTTCAAATACCGATTTTACAAATGGGCAAAGAGGAATAATTTTGATGTTATTTTTTCTTGCGAATTCTACAGCTGCATTTACTAATTGCATTCCAGCACCTTTCCCTTTCAATTCTTCTCCAACTTCAGTATGGTCTATGATGATTAACTCTGGACTAGCAATAGAATAAGTCATCTCCCCAATTCGTTTGTTTTCGAGTTCTATGTAAAACGCTCCTTTCGTAGAGTTTTGTTCGTGTTGAATTTCCATTATATCTGTTGAATTAAGATTAGGGATTTAAGACCTAGAACTTCATATTAGTATATTCCTTAATCTTATATCCCAAATTTAATTATTGTTTTGCGAATTGAACGTTGATGTGCAATTTTACATCATCACTTACCACAACACCACCAGCTTCTGTAACTGCACTCCAAGTTAATCCAAATTCTTTTCTGTTGATCTTTCCGTTTACTTCGAATCCAGCTTTAGTATTTCCATAAGGATCTACCATAATACCACCTAATTCTGCATCTAATTCAACCGATTTTGTTACATCTCTAATTGTTAAATCACCAACTAGTTTGTATTCGTTTCCAGATACTTTTTTGAAAGATGTAGAAACAAAGTTCATTGTTGGATATTTTTCAGAAGCGAAGAAATCTTCAGATTTTAAATGTCCATCTCTATCTGCTTGGTTTGTATCTACACTGTTTGTGTCGACAGTAAAGTTGATAGCAGCATTTTCAAAATCTTCTGAACTTGATGAAATTTCACCCCCGAATACTTTAAATGTACCAGTTACTGTTGAAATAACTAAATGCTTGATTTTAAATTGTACTTCTGAGTGTGCGGGATCTAATACCCATTTTGTATTTTCCATTTTTATATAAGTTTTATAATAATGGAACAAAGATATGTAAATATTGTATGTTTAAACAAACAATATTTACAACTGGCTGATATTCAAATAAATAATATTTTAATAGTATTGTAATTGGTGGCACGATTTAAGTCATGCCACCAAATTGTATTATTTAGCAGTTTCGCCTAAGTTGTATAAAACAAAGCTCCAAATATCTGCTGCTTCTTCAATTAGCTTAGAAGTTGGTTTACCTGCACCATGTCCAGCTTTTGCATCGATTCTTATTAAGACTGGGTTTTCCCCTTTATGTTTTTCTTGAAGAGTAGCTGCAAATTTGAATGAATGTGCAGGAACAACTCGATCATCATGGTCTGCAGTTGTAATAAGTGTAGCAGGGTAACTAACACTATCTTTTATATTGTGTAATGGAGAGTATTTAATTAAGTAATCGAATTGTTCTTTTTTATCGCTAGAACCGTATTCAACTGCCCAACCCCAACCAATAGTAAATTTATGGTAACGAAGCATATCTAATACACCTACACCTGGTAGAGCTACTTTGAATAGATCAGGACGTTGAGTCATGCATGCTCCAATCAACAATCCACCATTTGATCTACCACTAATAGCAAGCTTAGAAGAATTAGTGTATTTTTCTTTGATTAAAAATTCAGCAGCTCCGATAAAATCATCGAATACATTTTGTTTTTTGTCTAACATTCCTGCTTTATGCCATTCTTCTCCATACTCGCCTCCACCTCTTAAACTCACTTGTGCATAAATACCACCTTGCTCTAAGAAATACATATTCGATACACTGAAATTTGGTGTTAAACTGATGTTGAATCCTCCGTATCCATAAAGCATTAATGGATTGTTACCGTCAAGTTTAATTCCTTTTTTATGCACTACAAACATTGGAACCTTAGTTCCATCTTTTGAAGTAAACCATAATTGTTTTGTTTCGAAATTGTCTGTATTAATTTTGAAATTAGGCTTAGTATAAAGAGTAGATTTACCTGAGGCAATATCTAATTGATAAACTGTACCAGGTGTAGTGAAATTTGTAAAGCTATAAAAACAAGATGCATCATCTTTGTTTGATTCTGCAAAAGTAACCGTTCCAATTCCTGGTAATTCAATATCTCTTACTTTGGTACCATCTGTATTATATTCGATAATTTTTGCACTAGCATCTTTCAAATAACTAGCGAATAATTTTCCACCGGACAAATGAACTGATTCTAATAATTCATTATGTTCTGGTATAATAACTTTCCATTTATCAGTACTATTGTTTTTTGGATCAACTGAAACTACTCTGTATTTAGGTGCACCATTATCCATCAATACAATGAATTGGTCTCCTACATTATCAATTATTGAATAGTTATAATCAAATCCTTTTAATAAGACAGCGATTTTTGACTCAGGTTTAGTTAAATCTTTATAAAGAATTTCTGTTCCTGAGGTACCTTCAGAAGCATAGATTAATAAGTATTTCTCATCTTCTGTAACTGATGCACCAAAGTATCTTAAAGGATGAGCTTTATCTTCATACACTAATTTATCTTTCGATTGATCATCTCCAAGTTTGTGAAAATATACTTTTTGAAATTGGTTTTGGTTTGATAATTCACTTACACCTTTTGGCTCATCGTATCTACTGTAATAAAAACCATCACCTTGCCAAGCAGCTCCGGAAAATTTAACCCATTTTATTTCATCAGAAGTTTTGCTACCTTTTTCAATATCTAAAACATAAATCTCATTCCAATCAGATCCAGAACGTGCAATAGTATATGCAGCATATTTATGATCATTTGAAAATGATAATCCACTTAAAGCTACTGTTCCATCTTCAGATAATTTATTAGGATCTAGAAATACTTTTTCTTCTCCATTTAATCCTTTTTTATAATAAATAACAGACTGATTTTGTAAACCATCATTTTTTGAATAAAAATAGTATTCACCTTTTCGGTATGGAGCAGAAATTTTTTCGTAGTTCCAAATTTCAGTTAAACTGTTTTTTATTTTATCTCTAAATGGGATTTGAGACAAATAATTTTGAGTAACCTTGTTCTGAGAAGCAACCCATTCGGCCGTTTCAGCGGTAGTATCATTTTCTAACCAACGATAAGGATCCGCTATTTTGTTGCCAAAATAGTCATCAACAGTATCAACTTTTTTTGTTTCTGGATAAGGTAGCATACTTATTTTTTTAACTTCATTTGATTTACATCCGAAGAGCAAACCAATGCTTCCAATTAATAATAATTTCTTCATAACGTATATTTAAATTCTAAATAATATAAATTCTAATCTATTCTATGTAATATGAACTAGCTACTAACTACTAACTACTAACTACTAGCTACTAGCTACTTCAAACTAAACTAATATCTAACATCTCAATTCTTAAAACTATTAAGATTAAGGTTTGTACTTCGCTGCTGTTAATATTTTCTGGCTATCATTTTCTTTCATCAACATATCTAAAGTGTAGTCAGGGTTTTTCTCCATAAATTTCTTTATGATTTGCCATCCACAGTACCATCCAATTCTTGGAGCGGATTCGTTCGTTAAGTTTACTGTGAAAGGTGCTTCTTCTGTGTATTTTCTATACTTCAAATAATCTCCTGTGAATAACCCTTCTTGAATGAGCAATTCATAGATATTTTTTTCATTTTGTTTACACCATTCCAGCTGATCTGTAGAATATCCTATTTTCAAACTATCTTCAGTTTCAGGTAATATCTGATCTAAGAAATATAGCATTTTACCTTCGTTCAACATGGCATCAATCAACAATGGTTTTTCTTTTTCAAAAGGATATTTATAACTAGCCATTCCTTTTACAAACATTGGGATTAAATGTTCTGGAGTATATCTTCTAGTTAAGTATTCTGGAATTTCTAAAGAAGGATAAAATTTATAATTAGCTCCTAGAAATAAATCTAATCCTATACCTATATAACCATCAGTAGTTACTATACCATTATTAAATCCAGAAATAAAAGTACATACTTTTGGTAAGGTATCTTTTGGGTATAAAGCCTTGTATTTACTGAATATTTCAGATATTTCTCTTTCAAGAGAACTTATTTTTTCTTGATTGTAAATAGAGTCGCAATCTTTTGCTAGAGTTTTAAAATCACTATTCTGAACAAAGTTGCTGATTAGTGTTGTGAATTGCTCATTTTGAGTATTCCCAAAATTCATTATTTGAAGAAAGTACACATTGTAAAATTCTCCATAATTAGCTTTAATCTCTTTAAGTTTTGAAGCTATTTCAGCTGGAGGTGTATCAAATAAATCTTTTTCTAAACGAAGCAATTTTACTGATACCTCTTCTGAGGCAGCTGGTATTTTATTTGATGTTGTAGATTGTTGACAGGCGTTGAATAAAATCGAAATGAAAATTAGTGTTAAAATCGATATTATTATGTTACTTTGGGGTTTATTTTTAAGCATAATTATAAAAAATGAACAAGCCTAAAATTAATCATTTCTACCTAATAATTCTGATACTATTCCTAGGATTAACATCAAATGAGTTAAAAGCCCAAGATTTCAGGTTAGGATTCAAAGGAAATCCTTTGTTCTCTGGAATTAAACCGAGTACCGATTATAATAATAGCGCAGGTACTAAAATTGGATTTTCTTATGGAGTGATGTTCGATTATTTTTTAAAAGAGCATTATGCGATTTCATCAGAATTAGGTATTAGTACGTTAGGAGGAAGTGTTGAATATTCTAAGTCAGATACTTCAATTTTATCTAATTTGAAAATGAATTATGTAGAAATTCCCGTTACAATTAAATTATTGACAGATAAAATAGATAACAAAACTAGAATTTTCGGAAAATTCGGAATGAATTTAGCAGCAGCAACTAAAACTTCTGCAACAATATCATATAAGAAGAATGGGGTAGAGTATGCGTACGACGATATGAAGGATGCCTCTAAGTATATGCAAACTTTTAATGTATCATTAGTAATTGGTGGAGGTGTTGAATATAATTTAACTAAAAATTTAGATTTAGTTTTGGGAGTAACCTATACAAACGGTTTCTTAAATGTAATGAAATCACCTTCTATATATAGATTGAATACAACAAATCCAAGTATCAAATCTTTCGAAGCAGATTTGAATTACTTTGCAGTTAACATCGGATTATTGTTTTAATATGAAAGTAACACTCGCGCAAGTAAATGTTCATGTTGGAAATTTTGTTGCAAACACAATAAAGTTTAAAGAAGCAATTGCGAAAGCAAAGGCAGAATCATCTGAACTAATTATATTTCCAGAGCTTGCAATTTGTGGATATCCACCAAGAGATTTTTTGGAATATGATCATTTTATTAAGCAGTGTTTCGATTCCATCAAAGATATTGCTCAAGATTGTGTAAACATTACTTGTATTATAGGAGCGCCTACTTTCAATCCGAACGAAGAGGGTAAATCTTTACATAACTCAGCATTTGTTTTATCGAATGGCACAATTCAAAATGTAATTCACAAAACTTTATTGCCTACTTATGATATTTTTGATGAGTACAGATATTTCGAACCTAACCAATACTTTAGATGTATAGATATTAATGGCAAGAAAGTAGCATTAACTATATGCGAGGATTTATGGAATATTGATAATCAAAAATTGTATGTTATTTCGCCAATGGAATTGTTGTCGAAAGAATCGCCTGAATTAATGATTAACATTGCGGCTTCTCCATTCGATTATGATCAAGCTGAAAAAAGACTAGAGGTATTAAGATGGAATGTTCATAAATATCAAATTCCTTTATTATATGTAAATCATGTGGGTGCTCAAACTGAATTAATATTTGATGGAGGGTCAGTATATATTGACAATACAGGAGAAATTAAACAAGAACTTCCATATTTCATTGAAGAAATCAGAACATTCGATTTAAAAAATAGCTCATCTAACATAACTAAAGATTATACAAGAATAGAATTAATTCACGATGCTATAGTGATGGGCATTAGAGATTATTTTCAGAAATCAGGATTTAGCAAGGCTGTATTAGGATTGTCTGGAGGTATTGATTCTGCTGTTGTTGCGGTATTAGCAAGTGAAGCACTAGGTTCTGATAATGTGTTAGCGGTTTTATTGCCATCTCAATATTCTTCAGATCATTCTATTAAAGATGCAGAAGATTTAGTGAAAAATTTAGGCATTAATCAGCAGTTACTTCCAATAAAAAATATCTTCAATTCTTATGAACAAGAATTAGCAGAAATGTTTTCAAATAAATCTCCTGATTTAACAGAAGAAAATATGCAAGCGAGAATTAGAGGGGTATTATTAATGGCTATCTCAAATAAATTCGGAAATATATTATTGAACACTTCCAATAAAAGTGAAGCTGCAGTGGGATATGGAACATTGTATGGTGATATGTGTGGTGGATTATCTGTAATTGGAGATGTGTACAAAACACAAGTCTACGAGTTAGCGAATTATATCAATCGTAATAAAGAAGTTATTCCTCAGAATACAATTACTAAAGCACCTTCAGCAGAACTTCGTCCGGATCAGAAAGACTCCGATTCTTTACCAGATTATGGAATATTAGATGAGGTGTTGTTAAACTATATTGAAGGTACAAAGAGCAAAGATGAGTTAATTGCGTTGGGCTATGATGAAACTTTAGTTTCTCGAATTACTGGTTTGGTAAATAGAAACGAATACAAGCGTTATCAAACACCCCCAATTCTAAGAGTTTCGCCAAAAGCATTTGGTATGGGGAGAAGAATGCCCATTGTTGCTAAATATTAATGTAACCTTATTTTCATTTTTTAGTAAAAGACTAGTTAATGAAAGCGCCCTACTTCCTAATAATTTTGAATATTTTGTTATTCAAAAGTGTAACTACTTTTGCGCAATCTCAGTGTAATAGTAGTACCCCAAAATTTACTGTAAATCTAAGCACTAAAGCAGATAGTATATGGCTTAGTTCAAGTGTTGGACGAGCTGGTGCTTGTTGTTCCGGTGGAACAAATTGTGTTGAGTTTATTGTTACACTTTCTCCAAATGCAGAAGCAGTTGTATTGGAAATTGCTTCAGGTGCACAGCCCTCTGGATCCTTATCTTATACGGTAAATTGTGGTACTCCAACTGCAATCGGACAAAAGTTTTGTGTAACTGGGCAAGGCCCGCATAGTATTACATTTTGTAAAAGTGGGGGTAACGATAATGTTTATAGAATTCGATCAATCCCTAAGCCTTTAGTTACTGCTAATTTTACTACACGAGTAGGTTGTAATAGTAAAATTAGTGCACAAGGTTTTCAAGAGTCTACTATACAATGGAGAGCTATTACAAATGGAACCACATATCAATCAACAATTCTATGCGCTTCAGCTTGTGATACAACTACTATCGTCACTCCCAATAATCCTCCTGCGTACATAGATTATGAAGTAAGTGGAACTCCTCAAGGTGCTTGCTCTGGTGTATTTGCAAGAGATACAGTACGTGTAAGTTTTGTTGGTACAATTAGCTCAAGTATTAGTCCTTCTTCCAATATAACATTATGTAAGGGAACTACTACAACTACTTTAATAGCAAATGCAGTAGGAGGTAATCCACCATATACGTATTTGTGGAGTAATGGAGCTACTACACAATCTATCATTGTTGGCGCAGGTACTTATAGTGTAAGTATTAGTGATGCTACATCTTGCCCAAATACATCTTCAAATGTAACAGTAAGTGTAGACTCTGATAATACAGTAAATGCAGGAGTTGATAATTCTTATTGTACACATACTTTCCCAATTGTTTTAAATGGAAGTAGTACTCAGGGTGGTACTTGGTTGGGTGGAGAAGGTATTTTTAGTCCAAATCGTACTACTTTAAATGCAAATTACACGCCGAGCAATAACGAAGTTCAAGCTGGAAATGTGCAATTAATATTAAGTGGAAATGCTTGTTCACATTGCCCAGCGTTAAATGATACTGTCGTATATACATTAAAGTCGAGCCCTTCGCCTACAATAGCAGGGAATACTACAATTTGTGGTGCATTAAACCAAATAGAAAATTATGAAGTGAATAATGTTGTTGGTGATTCTTACACTTGGACTTGCACAGGTGGAGTGTTTACGAGTGCTACAAATCAGAATACAGTCTCTATAAAATGGAACGCTTATGGGACATATATACTTCAATTAAAGCAAACACGTCCAAATTCTTGTGAAGTAACAAAAACAAAATCAATAGTAGTTAGTGTTACTCCACACACTCAACCTATACATAGGGACTAGTTATACGAGTTTGATTTTTTTAATCATGCTAAATACAAAAATTAGAAGCGCAACTAAAC
>CAZYBY010000441.1:0-6124 GCA_964645385.1 uncultured Sphingobacterium sp. | reverse complement strand
AAATACAACTGAATGTATTGCTCCAATTCTAGCACAAGCAATCATAGCTATAATTGCCTCCGGAATCATCGGCATATATATAATTACAGTATCGCCTTTATTTACATTTTTGGATTTCAATACTCCAGCGAATTCAGAAACTTCTTTCAGTAATTCGTTGTAGGTATATTTCTTTTTTGTATGAGTTACAGGCGAATCAAAAATCAATGCTGTTTTATTCCCTTTACCTTGCGCTATATGGTAATCCAACATCATATAACTGATATTGCATTCCCCATCTGCATACCATTGATGGTAGCCATTATCCGCATAAGAAGAGATGATGCTTGGCTGCTTGAACCAAGGTATTCTATTAGCTTGCTTAGCCCAGTATTCGTTAGGGTTCTGTATGCTTTGTTGGTGCTCTGTATAGTGTTTAGTGCTCATAGTCATTTTTCCTCCCGGGGTTGATACTCCGGGTTACTTTTTCCTCACCCGGGATTAAAATCCCGGGTTACGGGTTTATCCTATTAATTCATTTATTTTTTCTAGTAGTGTGCGGGTTGAAAAGGGTTTGACCATGTAGAGGTCGGCGCCCATTTCGTAACCAAAGTTGACATCCACTTCTCTGCTTTTTGCGGAAAGGAAAATCACTTTTGCACTTTTCGTTCGTTCATTTTTTTTGATGTATTCACAAATTACATATCCGTCTACGTCTGGCATCATAATATCCGATAGAACAATGTCGGGTACGGTATCTTCAATAATCTCCATGGCTTCCATACCATTTCGTGCAACTAGTACATTGAATCCATTTTTAACCAATAGAAATTCTACAGATAATAAAATATTCGGATCGTCATCTACTATTAATATTTTTTTTGTTGTCTTCATTTAATTCAAAGGTAATTGTATAATAAATTTGGCCCCAGACCAAACACTTTCTTCTACAGCAATTTGACCTTTATGTAGGTCTATTATTTTTTTACAAATTGATAATCCTAATCCTGATCCTCCTACATTATTCTTTTTAGATTGATGTATTTGATAGAATTTATCGAACACATTTAATCGTTGTTCGATAGGAATTCCAGGACCATTATCTTCAATATCAAACTGAATATTTTTTTCAATTTCAGAAACAGTTATTAACACATTACCGTTCTCCGAAGGCAAGTATTTCTTAGCATTTCCGATGATGTTCACAAATACTCGTTCTAATAAATCCACATCCACGTGTATTGTTTTATCTGTTGAAACCCTAACTTCTATTCTTTGTGCATCCTTTTCGAATGATGGTTTAAAAGCATCAACAATTTTTGTTACTAATTGCTCTGCTGGTAATTCTGTTAGATGTAATACTTGTTTACCAGATTCTAACTTTTCTAAATCGAGCACTTGGGTTATTAATTTACTCAAGCGTTCCATCTCACCTACCATTACCTTAAGAAATTCTTGTCGTTTAGTTTCATCCATATCTGGATGGTCGTGCATAATTTCAGTAAATGCTCGAACACTTGTTAAAGGTGTTCTTAATTCATGAGTAACTGTATATAAAAATTCATCTTTTAATTGATCAATTTGCTTAAGCTTAATGTTTGCTTTCGATAAGGCATCATAAGCTTTTGTTAATTCTGATGATTTATTACTAAGCTCTTTATTTAATTGTAAAATTTGTTGCGACTCTTTTAATAAATTCACAACATCATTCATTCGTACCACTTCATCTTTCATCATTGATTGAAGAATGATACGTGCAGAAGCTGCACCAATAACTCCAGATAATATTTTTTCAGTATAGGTAATTACACTCTGATCTGCTTTCTGATCATCATTTGGAACTTCTAGTTGATTACGTAGGAAATACTGACGATATAATTGCTTACTTTTTTGCTCTCCAATAAAGCTTGCTAAAAGCGATCTTAAATCAGCAATGTTTACATTCCCTGAACGAATAAACGATTGCTCGTAAGAACTTGAATATTGATCGATATCTACAAATAATTCTGCTTGTGTTACTTCATCACTTGATTGTTCAGTAAATAATGAGATAGAAACGAAAGCAGTTAAGTTCATCAGAATACTCCAGAAAAAGGCATGAGTAATATGGTCTGAAATAGCTATACCAAATAAGTTATTTGGTTTTAACCATGATATTCCAAACAAACCGAATTCTGAAATAGAACTTGGTAATAAATTAGCTGTAATTAAGGTAGGCATTACCAAGGTGAAAAACCAAATGCTAATACCTAATCCAATACCTACCAAGCTTGCTAACTTGTTCGCACGTTTCCAATAGATACCAAACATTACCGATGGTGCGAATTGTGCAACAGCAGCAAACGAGATTAAACCGATCGATACTAATGAATATTTACCTGCCACGTATTGAAAATATAAATACGATAACATCAATAAAAACAGTATAGAAATTCTTCTAATCCATTTAATACTTTTTAATACTTGAGTGAAGAACTTATTTTTCAATGCAGGAACACTCAGAATAATAGGGATAAGTATATTATTGCTAAACATGGTACTCAGTGCTATCGTTTCAACGATAATCATTCCGGTTGCAGCAGAAAACCCTCCTAAGAAAACAATCATACTTACAGAGTCGGCATGTAAAGCACCGGGTAAACTCAATAAGGTATAATCTGGATTATATGCTTGGCCGTTGTAAAACAATATCCCTGCAATAGCTACAGGTATAACCAATAGGTTTATTAAAATTAGATATACAGGGAAAACCCAGATTGCAGTTTTCAGATGTTCATCATCTTTATTTTCAATTACACCTAATTGAAATTGACGAGGAAGAAAAACAAATGCAGCAAAAGATAAAATACTCATACCGAACCATGATAAATAACCTGATTCTGAGTTAAAGGTAAATAAATGTTGAAGCTTTGGATTTTGTTGAATTTCTATGGATGAGAAGTTATTTAACACATACATCACAATAAAAATACCACCTATAAAAAAAGCTAAAAGTTTCACTATCGATTCAAATGCGATAGCACTTACTAAACCTCTATGTTTTTCGGATGCATCTATTTTAGAAGTTCCAAATAGCATGATAAAGAAACCAAGTACAATAGTTACTATAATTGGCTTCCAAGTTTGAATTACATTTGTACTAGAAGCAGAATTACTTGACGCGCTGAGAATATCAAAACTATCTGCAATAGCTTTTATTTGAAGTGATATATAAGGGATAATTCCAACGATACAAACGATGGCAACTAAAGCCCCAAGTGAAATATTTTTACCATATCTAGCGGATATAAAATCGGCGATACTGGTAATTTTTTGAACTTTGGAAATTTTTATAATTTTCCTGTAAAAGCCCCAGCATATAGGCATCAGGAGGATTGGTCCAACATAAATAGCAAGAAAATCCGGACCACTTATCGTAGCTCTACCGATACTACCGTAGAAGGTCCAAGCCGTGCAATACACCCCTATAGATAAGGCATATATAAATGGGCTCCATTTGTTGCTTAGAATTTGCTTTTTTTCTGCTACATAGGCTACTACAAAAAGTAGCACCAAGTATAACAAGGTAACAAAAAGCATTAACCAAATATTCATAATCTACTTCTTAATAATAATTGCTGTGCTTAATGCAACTGTAAAAAGCAAAACAATTAAAACATATAAATACAGTATTGGTAATCCCATCACAAATACTGATCTATTGAATGCCGATATCATCGGAAAATTTAAAAGTATAGCTGCTAAGATGCAAACAAAAGCAAGTCGTTGAAATTTTAATCTACTTTTCATATTTCAATGCTCAATTTACAAATTAGCAGCCACACTTACATTATTATTTTAAATCGTATTCACCAGTAATCGAATAGTAACCGAACACCATTAAACCACCAGTAATTACTGGCATTAAGATGAAGGTGTAAATAATTGCTGGTACTAAATCTTCCGATTTATCACTCATAAATTTTGGGATGGCTTGATTTACTAACAAGTAATATCCTGCATAAATTCCTAATAGAATCCATACGATGCCTAAAATTCTTTTTATTTGGTTCATAATATCTTCTATTTATTATTCTTCAACATGATTCATTTTTTTATTGATGTATAACATTCCGATAACGAAACATACACCTGCCACAATAATTGGATACCATAATCCTTCTAAGTATGGCTTATCGAATGGTGCTGCTAAACCAGCTTCTAACGCTTTTTCGTTTGCCGATTTTGCATTGGTTGCTAAGTATGTAGCAATTGCAGGTAATAATCCTCCGAAAATACCATTACCAATATGGTATGGCAACGACATTGATGTGTATCTAATTTTGGTTGGGAACATTTCCACTAAGAATGCTGCAATTGGTCCATATACCATCGTTACATATATTACTTGGATAAATACTAAAATTACCAACACCCAGAAGCTATCATCTCCTACTTTAATCGATTTTTTCACTTCAGCTTTATGTGGCTCGCCTTTAGCATCGACACCGTGTTGAAGTTTTGTTTCTTCAGAATAAGTAGTTCCATCAGTAAATACTTTAGAAACTGATGTTACAGTAACTGAATCTGTAGCTCCTTCTTTTAATGAAGTAACTGTTGATGTTTTAGCTTGAGCAACAATTTCAGTTTTGTTTTTAATGTTCGCTTCTTGATAGATTTTATCATAAATAGGACGATATGTTAAAATCGCTAATAACATACCAGTCATCATAATTCCTTTTCTACCAATTTTATCCGACAACCATCCGAAGAATACAAATAATCCTGTACCTGCCATTAAAGCTGCTGCAATAATATAGTTTGTTTGATCAAAGTCGATATTACATGTTTTTTGTAAGAACGATAATGCATAGAATTGACCAGTATACCAAACCACACCTTGACCCATGGTTGCACCAAATAATGCTAACAATACAAATTTGAAATTCAATTTATTTCCAAACGATTCTTTTAATGGATTTGTCGATGCCTTACCACCTTCTTTTACTTTTTTGAATAATGGTGATTCATCCATATTTCTTCTAATGAAGTAAGAAACGACTACCATTAAAATTGAAATTAAGAAAGGCACTCTCCATCCCCATAAATCGAATGATTCCTTGCTCATCGAATTTTTCGTAATCATAATTACGAATAATGAAATGAATAAACCTACAGTTGCAGTAGTTTGAATCCATGAAGTTCTCAAACCTCTTTTATTTGGCTCAGAGTGCTCTGCTACATAAGTTACAGCACCTCCGTATTCACCTCCAAGTGCTAAACCTTGTAATAAACGAAGTACCAAAACTAAAATTGGGGCTAAGTATCCAATGGTTTCGTAACCAGGGATAATACCGATTAAGAATGTTGAAAAACCCATGATTAATAAGGTAACCATGAAGGTATATTTTCTACCAATTAAATCGCCTAAACGCCCGAAGAACATTGCTCCGAAAGGACGAACAACAAAGCCTGCTGCGAATGTTGCAAGGATTGATAAGAATCCGGCAGTTGGATTATCTGCTGGGAAAAATTTTGTAGCAATTACGGCTGCTAAACTTCCGAATATATAGAAGTCGTACCACTCGATTAGTGTACCTACAGAAGATGCCCCGATGACACTCCATAGTTTCGTACCAGTACTGTGATTAGTTTCTGTTGACATATGGTGTTTAGTTTATAGATAAATTTGTAATTGAAGTAACATTTCGCCTTTACGATCGAATGTCTTTTTAGTAGCATTGTCGTAAAGCGGACGAGAAGAATACTGAGCAGTAATTTTTGCATTGTGCCCATCGATTAACATGTTAGCACCTAAGTCCCAATATGCTCCTTGTTCTTGCAATGCATCGAAATTCTTTAATGCAATAGCTCCAAAAGGTTGTAATCTGAATTTCTTCGAAATTTGTTTAGGTAATAGTAAACCTGCTTGTGTATACCAGATTGTTCCTGTCCCTAAAGCATAACGTGCATCACCAGCACCTTCTGCAGCTTTAGTACCTGTATATGCAGCATCAACAGTTCCTGTATTCATAATACCAATACTTCTGATATAATTCGGTCCGAAATCATAATTGTAGAAAACTGAATATGCAGTTACTGCCATGTTTCTTTCCTTATTTCCAATTGGTAAATCTGCGAATGCATCCACCGAGAACAATACAAT
>CAZYBY010000440.1:0-15045 GCA_964645385.1 uncultured Sphingobacterium sp. | reverse complement strand
AGGTTTAAGTGCAAACACTTCAGGCATTTCTGTGTACATTATGGGCTTGGAAGATAAAAAATACTTAAGCAACACCTACGCTGAAACCCTAGGAAAAGCTAGCATCACAGGCTACTGCATAAAATTCAAGTCCTTAAAAGATATTGATGTTGATGTATTGATTGGAGCTGTGAAGGAGAGGTTGATGATATGATTAGCTGTTCGTCGAAGTAGCGTTTGTTCGTCGAAGCGTCCACGCTTCGACAATAATTGTTGTGTTCGTCGAAGCGTCCACGATTCGACAATAATTGTTGTGTTCGTCGACGCGTCCACGCTTCGACATTAACTAATAATCTTTACTAAACAATTCGGACTAGCACTACTATATAAATATTTCCACTCTTCATCTACAAATCCTGCTCTCACCGGATTTCTATGAATATATTCTGTTTTTTGCTTTAGGAATTTTGAAGAGTAAATCTTTAAGGGATGCGAACCATTTTGCCAAATATGAATTGATTTTTTGTTTGATTTATTATCAATATTTGAAAATTTCTCCATTAACCAATCTTTCCTTGATTCCTTATTGTTTTGAGAAATACATTTATATAGTTCCTTGCTAGAGTAACTTTTAAAATCTCTAATAAAATCACTAAGATTTTCATTCTCTTTTGAACGTGCAATAATGTGAATGTGGTTAGTCATTATTACAAAAGAATATATTTCGACACCCTTGTGTTCGATATTGAAATTTAATTGATCGATAATTATTTTCTTGTACTCAATTCTAGTAAATAAGTCAACCCAATCTACAATTGTAAAAGTTATAAAGAAAAGTTCATCCGAAGCTGCAGTATAATTCATTTGCTAAATTTCTTTAGAAATTAATGCTTTGACAACTGCATAAATGATGGATTATTTATTAAACATTTTTATTGTCGAAGCGTGGACGCTTCGACGAACTGACGCTTCGATGAACTGATTTGATTAATTGTCGAAGCGAGGACGATTCGACGAACGGTTGCACTAAATCTTCCCCATCACGTACATTTCTTCCATCGTAGGTGTTTCGCTTCCGCCTTTACGTTCTAGGGTGATAGCGAAGGCTTGTGGAGCTTCTACGGTTTTCATTTCGTACATGTTCATGTCGTTGTTGCCTGGGCTGAAAACACCAAGGTCTACTGGTTTGCCATTTACAATTGCCCATACTTGGTAATCGTGCAAATCATCTGTCATAGGTAAGTTCATTGGGTCCACCATTACTTTTTTACTAGCCTTATCCCAATGTACCATCGCTTCCGATTGTGGAGATGCTGCTTGTCCAACAAGTTTTAATTTCATTACCATCGGACTACGAAGGCTTTCCATTAATTTTTGTTCTTCTGTAAAGCGAGTATTTAATGATGCATATTGAGTAGTCGATTCTTCTAATCGAACTTTCATATTCGCGAGTTCTTCTTTTGCGCTCGTCCAGTTGGTGTACGTAAAAATCAATCCGCCTAAACTTGCAATTAATAAAGTTACTGAAGCTGCAAAAGCCATGCGGTAGTTCGTTTTCGGTTGAACGATGCTAAGTACTTTGGCTTCTTCGTTTGGTGTTTCTGTTGAAGGGTTTTCTGCTTTAATTTGAACTACAGGTTTCTCTTCTTTCGGAAGAATTTTCTGACCAACACTTTGAAGTTTTACGTTCTTTAATAACTCATCTTTTAAAGAAGCGCGTGGTCCGGTATGTAAATCGTTTGCGAAATTGAAGAACGTATTTTCAATTTCATCGAGTTCTTGTTTCACTTCAGGATATAGCTGAGCCATACGTTCTACTTCGTGCATTTCCTGTTCGGTTAATGCACCAGAAACATAAAGTTCTAATACTCCACTTTCTATGTATGCTTGTATATCCACTTAATTAAAATATTTTCTTAATTCTTGTACTGCTGCTCTTATTCGCGTTTTAACGGTACCTAAGGGCATATTCAAATGTTCTGCTACTTCGGCATGTGTAAAGCCATTAAAGTAGATCAGTTCTATTAATTCTTTGTATTCCGGTCGTAATTTCTGAACTAAATCTTTCACTCCGATATTCTCAGGATTAAGCTTATTGTTCTGTCTTACATCTATTGCATTTACGCTATTTTCAATGTCTTGGTTTTTAGAATGATTACGAAAATCTTTAGATCGAATTTTATCGATGGCTAAATTTCTCGCCATATTACTCAACCAAGTGTATAATCTTCCTTTCGCAGCATCAAACATATCGAAGGAATTCCACACTTTTATATATACTTCCTGAAGCACATCTTCGGTGTATTCTTCATTTTGTACTACTTGAAAGATGATGTTATACAAAGCCTTCGAGTAGTGGTCGTATAAATACTCCAAACCAGCAGCATCCCTAATTTTTAAGAGATACACTAATTCTTCTTCAGAAATTTTATTGCTCGTTCGGGGTGTCAAAATAATTCTTAAAAGTCAAATAAATGTTTTTCGGCATGATATGAAGAACGTACCATTGGTCCGCTCTCTACCACTCTAAATCCGCGTTGCATTCCAATTTCTTTGTATTTAGCAAACTGATCAGGGTGGATGTATTCTATTACTTGGTGATGTTTTCTGGTTGGTTGTAAGTACTGTCCTAAGGTTAAAATATGAACACCATTAGCAACAAGGTCGTCCATAGATTCTAGTACTTCATCTTCCGTTTCGCCTAAGCCAAGCATAATGCCCGATTTAGTGCGTAAGCCTGCTTCCGAAATATGTTTCAAGCATTCTAAACTTCTATCGTACTTAGCTTGTATTCTTACTTCCTTGGTTAAACGGCGAACAGTTTCTAAGTTATGTGAAACTACTTCGGGAGCTTCTTCTAAAACACGAGCTAAATTATCCCACTGCCCTTTAAAGTCGGGGAGTAAAGTTTCTAAAGTTGTTTGTGGAGATTTTGCGCGAATAGCACGAATAGTTTCAGCCCAAATAATAGAGCCACCATCTTTTAAATCGTCGCGATCTACAGAAGTAATTACGCAATGCTTTACATTCATTAATTGCACTGAAGTAGCAACACGTTCAGGTTCTTCTAAATCAACAGCTAATGGTCGGCCAGTAGCTACTGCACAAAAAGAGCAAGAGCGCGTGCAAATATTCCCAAGGATCATAAAGGTTGCAGTACCTGCGCCCCAGCATTCTCCCATGTTTGGGCAATTTCCACTCTCGCAAATCGTATGTAATTTATGTTTATCCACAAGTCCGCGTACATGGGCGTATTCCTTACCAACAGGTAATTTCACACGTAACCATTCTGGCTTGCGTTCTTTTTTCTCTTCTGAAATAATTGGTAGATCAATCATCTTGCAAAACTAGTATTTTTTACCGAATGTGAGGGTAGCATACAAGGAGATAAAAGTTGATTTATTTTTTAAATTTTCGAAATCGGCCATAATCGGAACGGCTTTAAAATACTGATCGATTACAGTACCCACCTCTAAATTTAGAATCTTATCGTCTTTAGCACTCCAATCGAAATTTAATCCAGCCTTAGCGTATAATCCCGGGTGAAGCTTTATCTCATCCATTCCTTTAGCAAACCCCGAATAGCCCAAAATGTTCGTTTCGTTGTGCTCATATTTATTGAATTTCTCCGAAACTACATCCGGATTAAAAGGATTCCCACTGTCTTTTATAATTTCTAAGTAGATTGGTTTTAACATTCCCCATGATACACCACCTAAGAGGGTAGTGCTAATTTCTACACCATCTTTAGGAGCTCTATCAAATATTAACAGATTGGTACCAACACCAGTACGCAAACTGAAAAAAGAATTCTGCTTGCCGTAAACGTACAATTTAGAATTATTGAAATATGGGTTAGAGGTTTTGTATTCTTTAGGATGTTTGATGTTCACTAATTCTGTTTCAAACAAAATTTTCATGAAATTCTGAGGCACTATGGCATAACGCAACACACCACCAAAACCACGGTTACTCATGGTTCCGCCACCATAAAACTCACGCTTGTACACAAAACGAGCATCCTCTTCTCCAAAAGGATTACTAGATTCCATGCCAGGTACAGATTGAGCAAAAGCCCCAAGCCCCAACAACATTGGAAACACTACTAAAAACGAAAATTTGTATACTTTTTGGAGCATATTCAATATTACAAAATAAATGTACAATGTACAAAGTACAATGTACTTTGTTGTTCGTTGCAGTGTTCTCAATCAAACAAACTAGAATATTCTAAAATTTTCCTTAATTTGTCACTACTCTAACAATCAATTACTCAAGTAGTCAAGTAATCAAGTAGTCAATTAATCAAGTAATCAAGTAGTCAATTAATCAAGTAATCAATTAATCAAGTAATCAATTAATCAAGTAATCAATCAATCCATGGCAACAATAACCACTTTCTACATCGACGAACTAAGAACGGAAGCACATCATAATTATTCTGGAACAAAAATAATTACGGATGCTCCGATAGATAACCAAGGAAAAGCGGAATCGTTTTCGCCAACGGATTTATTAGCAGCTTCTTTGGGGAGTTGTATGATCACTATTGTAGGTATTGCGGCACGTACGCAGGGTTTCGAAGAGCGTTTACGTGGAACGAAAATAGAGATTACGAAAATTATGAAATCTGATCCGCGTAGAGTGGGAGAGATTCAGGTAGAACTTACCTTCCCAGAAGGGAGTAACTTAAACGAAAAGGAAAAGAAAATTATAGAGCATACTTCTAGAACTTGTCCAGTAGCCTTGAGTTTACACCCAGATTTATTGCAAACTTGGAAGTTTAATTGGTAGCTAAAACTTCTGCCAATTCTTTGGCAGAAATATCTTGATGAGAAGCATCTAAAATGCAATCTCCATTTTTAATAAGAATTACTTGTGGCGATTCGTGGTGCACTTGGAATGTTTCGGCAACACGATTAGAAACATTACGATGTTCGATAATGTCGAGGAAGTACAAGTTCACATCTTTAGTTCTATCCCATTCTTTTTCAAAAAACTTTAGCGACATATTGCTAATATGGCAACGTGTGCTATGTTTAAAAATAATGGAAGGCTTATCTAAGGATTTTATTTGGGTAATTTGATCCTCAGATTCTAAAGAAATCCAATTCATACTATCTCCAAACGCCTCTAGAACGACCTGAATATTTATAGCTATCTGACATTGCCGGGCAACCTACTCTTCCAGAGCAAGCACTTAAACCGATAATTACAAAACTAACTAATAAAGCAGCTGCGATGATCTTTTTCATTGTTATTGATATTTCTACAAATGTATTTATAAAATGTGAATTAAAAAAGTGACTTCAATTCGGCCATTTTAATAGCTGTAACGGCCGCTTCTTCCCCTTTATTGCCATGTTTTCCTCCAGATCTGTCTTTTGCTTGCTCCAAATTATCGGTAGTAAGCACGCCAAATATGGCTGGAACTCCTGTTTTTAAACTAACTTCTGTAACTCCATTAGCAACAGCATTACAAATAAAATCGAAATGCCTAGTTTCTCCTTGTATTACACAACCTAAAGTAATTACAGCATCGTACTTGCCCGATTCTGCTAAAATCATTGCGCCAGAGCTTAGTTCGAAACTGCCAGGCACTGGGAATACATCGATATTGCTTTCTTTTGCGCCATATTTTTGCAATCCTTCTACGGCACCTTGTAATAATGCCCCTGTAATTTCTGAATTCCATTCTGCTACCACTATGCCGAAAGTATATGCTTTGGCATCTGGAACTTGCATATGGCTAAAGTCTGATAGGTTTTTGTGTGCTGATGACATAGGGTAAATATAAAAAAAATAACCACCGAGTACACCCGATGGTTATATAAATCTTATGTATAAGTATTAGTTAGTTGCAGAAGCTCTAGCGATGTACTTCTCAATTTCTTTCGCTTCGTTCGATTCTGCGTATTCTGTTTTAATCTTTTCGTAAGTTTCTACAGCTTTTTGCTTTTCGTTAGCCATTTCGTAAGTCATACCTAATTTCATCAACAAAATAGGAGTAGAGAATTGGTCCTTACTCTTAGCTACTGCTTTTTTGTAGTAGTTAGCTGCATCATCAAGTTTATTCAACTCAACATAAGCATCAGCAATACCACTGTATGATAATGCCATTAACACTTCGTCGTTGTTGCTGAAATCTTCTAACGATTCGATAGCTTGCTCGTACTGACCTTTACGTAAGTAAGCAAAGCCTAAGTAGTAATGAGCCATAGAACCAGCTTTAGTGCTTCCGTACTCATCAGCAATAGCTGCGAAACCTAAAAAGTTTCCGTCGCCATTAATTGCTTTATCTAAAGAATCTTGTTCGAAATAGCGCTCAGCCATAAACATTTGCCCTGCTGCCTCTTTCTCGCGTGGAGTAACGATTAACATCTGATATCCCACATATAATAAAATCAAGGCGATAATAGTACCACCGATTACTAATAAGCTCTTTTTGTTTTCAATTACAAAGCCTTCCGCTTTTGAAAATTGTTCTCCTAATGAGTTGTTTTCCTGTTCTACTGACATGTCTTTAATTAATCCTAAGGTTTGCAAAAATACATTTTTCAGCCATACATACAAGTATGCACTTAAATTCTAAGAAATTTAGTTCATTTAGGTATATTTGAGGCTCAAAAATGCATCTTTCAGAATTATCCTTCATCAATTTTAAGAATTATCGTGAAGCAAACTTTCAGTTTTCTTCCGGAGTGAATTGTTTTACAGGGCATAATGGTGCTGGTAAAACCAATATTTTAGATGCAATCCATTATTTGTGTTTATGCAAAAGCTTCTTTAATCCCATCGATTCTCAGTCGATTTTCCACGAAGAGCCTTTTTTCGTTATCCAAGGCGATTTCGAAATGAACGAGGAAAAGCAGAATGTGTATTGTGGTTTCAAGAAAAATCATAAAAAACAATTCAAGCGAAATCAAAAGGAATATCAACGTTTAGCCGATCATATTGGAATATACCCCTTGGTAATGATATCTCCTTCGGATCAGCAATTAATTTTAGATGGTAGTGAAGAACGTCGTCGTTTTATTGATGGTGCCATTTCTCAAGTGGATAATCATTATTTAGACGATTTAATTTATTACAATAAAGTACTTCAAAATAGAAATGCCTTATTGAAAAAGATGAATGAAAATCCTCAGTACGATGAAACCGTATTAGAAGTTTTCAATATTCAATTAGCAGAATACGCAGAGAAAATTTACGAGAAAAGAAAACGATTTATCGATGAATTTATTCCTCTTTTTAATCAATTATATCAGCAAATTTCTGCAGGCATGGAAGAGGTAAGTATTAGTTACGAATCTCAATTAAATGAACATCCGATTTTAGAATTACTAACAAAAAATGCGAAGAAAGATATCATCACACAACGTAGTAATTACGGCACACACAAGGATGATCTGGAATTCAAATTAGGAGAACATCCACTTAAGAAATTCGGTTCGCAAGGGCAACAAAAATCCTATTTAATAGCATTGAAATTAGCGCATTATTCTTACTTACAATTGAAGAAAGGATATAAGCCATTATTACTACTCGACGATATATTCGATAAGCTTGATGAAGCAAGAATAAAAACGCTTTTAAAAATGGTAAGCGACGATGCGTTTGGGCAAATTTTTATTACAGATACGGATTATGAACGTGTGGAGAAAATTTTCAAAGAGATAGGTGTAGATGCACGTATATTTGAAATAGAAAAAGGTAGTATTATACGATCGTGATGAGAAGGAAAAGCAATGAAATGAATTTGAAAGATGCCATTCAGGCATTGATGGATCATTACCATATTGGCGATCGCTATCGCTTTGAGCAAGTAAAAATGAAATGGGATGAAATTGTAGGGAAGATGATTGCTCAACGCACCGAAAAGCTACAAATCAAATACAAAACTCTATACATTACGGTAAATTCTTCTGTCATTAAACACGAACTGCAAATGATGAAATCTCAAATCATCGCACGCGTAAACGAAGAAGCAGGGAGAGAAATAATTACTAACGTAATTATTTCTTAATATGTTAATACGTTAATATGTTAATTCGTTAATATGTTAACTTTTAGATTTTGTCATTAACATATTAACTGATTAACAAATTAACATATTAACCTTACGGTCTTTCAAAAGCGCTAAAGAAGAAGTTTCCTTCGATTTGTGCATTTTCGTCTGAATCTGAACCGTGGATAGCATTTGCATCAATAGATTTAGCAAATAAGTTACGGATCGTTCCAGGAGCTGCTTTTTGAGGATCAGTAGCACCGATTAGTGTACGGAAATCTTCAATAGCATTATCTTTTTCTAAAATTGCTGCTACAATTGGTCCAGAGCTCATAAAATCTACAAGATCTTTGAAGAAAGGACGTTCGCGGTGGATATCATAAAATTTTCCAGCCATTTCTGGACTTAATGAAGTGTACTTCATGGCAACAATTTTGAATCCTGCCTTAGTAATTTGATCGATAATAGCACCGATATGGCCATTTGCTACTGCATCTGGCTTAATCATGGTAAAAGTTCTGTTCGTTTGCATATATTTCTTTAATTCGGCGCAAAAATAAGAACAAATCGTTAATAAGCTAATTAACCTTATGTTAATTGAAACTTTTTCTGAAAAAAAATGATAGTTTTGTTCCTCTTTTAAAACAGCATGACCGTAAACGATCTTCGTAAAGAACTAGCAGAAAGCAAAAAGATAGTTATTACTACACATCACAAGCCCGATGGCGATGCGATGGGTTCTTCTTTGGGCTTATACCATTTCCTATGTTCACTAGGTCATGAAGTGCATGTAATTACCCCAACCGACTATCCTTACTTTTTACACTGGATGCCTGGTCACCCTGAAGTAATCGATTTCTTACAAGAACCTGCTAAAGCAACAGATTTAGTAGCGAAAGCGGATTGGATTTTCTGTTTAGATTTTAATAACCTTAGCAGAATCAATGAACTAGGGGAATTAGTACGCAATTCTTCTGCTAAAAAGGCGATGATTGATCATCATTTAGAGCCAGAAGGTTTTGAAGATTTTAGGTATTGGGATACTACATCTTGCGCTGCAGCCGAAATGGTTTACCGTTTAATTGTAGATCTTGATATGAAAAACCATATCAATAAAGATGTAGCTACTTGCTTGTATACAGCTAGTATGACCGATTCAGGTTCGTTCAGATTCCCGAGTACAACAGCCAATGTGCACCGCATAATTGCCGATTTAATAGATTCGGGTGCAGATAATTCTAGAATTCATGAATTAGTTTACGATACTAATTCTGAAAACAGATTGAAGTTTTTAGGAAGAGTACTAGGGGAGCGCATGATTATTCTGCCAGAATACCATACCGCTTATATGTTCATAGATCAAAGCCTGCTGAAAGAATACAATATTATTACAGGCGACACTGAAGGTATAGTAAATTATGCATTGTCGATTCATGGTATTAAATTAGCTGCCTTAATTATTGATCGAGGTGAACTAAGAAAACTATCTTTCCGTTCTAAAGGAGAATTCCCAGCAAATGAAATTGCAAAGAAATATTTCCAAGGTGGAGGGCATAGAAACGCAGCAGGAGGAATGTCGACTGATACGTTAGAAAATACAGTGAAGAAATTTTTGGAGGTATTGCCAGAGTATGAGTATCTCCTTAATGAGTAAAATGTTAATTTGTTAATCCCGAATACTCGGGACAAGTTATGTTAATGGGTTAATATGTTAATGAAATAAATAGAAATAATAATAAAATAAAAATAAGATGACAAAAAGATTATTAATCGCAGCTGCAGTAGCAGTATCAATGTTTCAGGCGTGTTCTGATGGATTTAAAACGACAGACGCTGGTCTTCAATATCAAATTCACACAGACAACGAAGGTGAGAGAATTAAAGAAGGCGATATCGTTACTTTACAAATGGTATACCGTACAGATTCAGACTCTGTATTATTCGATACTTACAAAACTGGTCAAGCTATTAAATTAATGGTTGGACCTGAAAGTTTCAAAGGTGATTTAATGAATGGTTTGAAATTATTAACTGAAAAAGATTCAGCTACTTTCTTAATCAACGCCGACTCTTTATTCGAAAAAACGTTCAACTTCCCTCGCCCAGCATTCATCAGAGCTGGAAGTTATTTAACATTCAATGTAAAAGTTGATAAAGTTCAAAGCAAAGAACAAATCGACCAAGAAATGAAAGCTGAAACTGAAAAGCAAGCAGCTTTAGAATCGGTAAACATTGATAAATACATTGCGGATAAAAAATTAACTCCTACAAAAACTGCAAGTGGTTTATTATACCAAATTACTAAACAAGGTGGTGCTGATAAAGCAGTAGCTGGTGATACAGTTGTAGTTCACTACACTGGTACATTATTAAATGGAAATAAATTCGACTCTTCTAAAGATTCTGGTAAACCATTAGAATTCCCAGTTGGGCAAGGTGTTGTGATTAAAGGATGGGACGAAGCGTTTATGTTATTAACAAAAGGTACTTCGGCTAAATTAATCGTTCCTTCATCATTAGGTTATGGTCCGAATGCAGTTGGTAACGGAATCATTCCAGCATTCTCAACATTATGTTTCGATGTTGAATTAGTAAACATTAAAAAAGCTAAATAAGCATGAAAAAAATAATTGGTTTAGTATTAGCATTGAGCATCGGAACCTTTGCTTTTGCTCAAAACATTAAGTATAAAAAATCGAAAAGCGGAATTAGCTATTCAATTTTAACTGCAAATAAAGGTGAAAGAATTAAGTTAGACGATATCGTATTTTTTAATATTAAATACAGTACTGCTACCGATTCTGCTTTATTTAATAGCTGGACGATGGGTGGCCCATTATCATTAAAAGTTACTAAGCCAACTTTTAAAGGCGACTTAATGGAAGCCTTGACTTTATTAACTGCGAAAGATAGTGCTGCGTTTTTGTTTAATGCCGACTCTATGTTTGCAAAAACATTTAACATGGCTCGTCCGGAGTTTATAAAACCAGGATCAAACTTAAAATTCATTGTTAAAATTGAACGTGTAACTACGGAAGAGATTTTAAAAGCAGACGAACTTAAAATTCAAAAAGAAAAAGACATGGAAGAAAAAGTAGCGATTGATAAATACATTGCTGAAAAAGGATTGACGGTGGAAACTTCACCAACAGGTTTGAAATATATTATTTCTACACCTGGTACTGGTGCACAAGCTGAAGCAGGTAAAACTGTAAAAGTTCATTACACAGGTAGATTATTAGATGGAACTAAATTCGATTCATCTCTAGATCGTAACGACCCTATCGAATTCGTTTTAGGAAAAGGAATGGTTATACCAGGATGGGATCAGGGAATTGCATTATTAAAAGAAGGTGGAAAAGCTTTATTAATTATCCCTTCTAATTTGGCATACGGTGCGCGTGGTGCTGGAGGGGTTATTCCTCCATTTGCTCCTCTAACTTTCGAAGTAGAGTTAGTTAGCGTTCAATAATGTTTTTGTCAGATACACATACACATCAATACATCCCCGAAATGCGTGAGCAAATCGGGGCATTGATGCACAGAGCTCTTGAGAATAGAGTTCAAAAATTATACCTCCCAAACATCGATTCAGATTCTGTAAAAGATGTTTTTTCTCTTACCGATTTATATCCGAACAATTGCTTCCCAATGATGGGCTTGCACCCTTGTTCTGTAAAAGAAAATTACCAAGAAGAATTAGATTTTATTTCGAAATATATTGATGAACCTAGAGTGGTAGGCATCGGCGAAATAGGAATGGATTTGTATTGGGATAAAACTTTTGTAGATCAACAAAAGGATGCTTTCCGTATTCAAATAAATTGGGCTAAGCAACGCAAAATGCCCATTATCATACATTGTAGAGAAGCTTTCGACGAAATCTATGAAATACTAGTAGAAGAGAAAGATGAGCTCTTAAGAGGCATATTTCATTGCTTTAGTGGTACAGAAGAACAAGCTCGTAAGATTGTCGATTTAGGATTTTACTTAGGAATTGGTGGCGTACTTACCTATAAGAATTCTGGCTTAGCAGATGCTATTAAAAACATCGACCTACAACATATCGTATTAGAAACCGATTCTCCTTATTTAACACCAGTGCCTCATCGTGGTAAACCGAACGAGAGTTCGTATTTAATACATGTAGCAAATAAGCTTGCAGAAGTAATGAATTGCACTTTAGAACAAGTTGCAAATACTACTTCAGAAAATGCAATTAAGATATTCGGGCGTTAGTAAAAATTCCTCTTTTTACTTTTCCATTCAAATGCTTTACAAAAGTTTCTTTAGGTGTACTTAATGCTCTAGTAGCATTATCTAAATTTACATATTGAGTTACCAAAGTTTTTTCTTTTGCTAAAAAGTTAACCTGTACATAACCATTGTGTGCTCCAAAATGTGCATCAGTAGGAGATCCGCAGTTAATAATTAATGGAGTTTTTTTGTTGTTATATTTCGCGTCTAATAAATATTTTTCGAAATAATGAGTAGTTCCAGATAATAGCATATCGGCTTTATTCATTACGGTTTCGCGTTGTTTTGGATTTAAATTGTCAATCCAAAAACCATATCTAGAATGAGCATTTATAATAATAATGTCTTTATCAGTTTTTACAATACTATTTAATTTATTCATCATAAATCTTTTCGAATCTTCAGAAAAAGCGGAATCATTTGCAGGTTGATCTGGGAAATGCAAAGAGATGATATGAATTTTATATCCTTTTACTTCTTTAACTGCATAGTATTCTGCATCATTATTTCTCAATTCAATATCCTTTCTGGTTTTGAATTGAAGTAATTTTAATAAAGTTCCACCAGAATATTTATCTGCTTGAGATTTTCCGAAATAAGCATTCTCTGCATCGGCAATAGTAGGATAAAAGTTTTTATACCACCATGCATCTCTTAATATATAGGATAAAAAATTACGATCGTCTTGTTGCATAATATGGTCGCCTACACCAATCACAAACTCTACATTCGACTTTCTCATCCAAGAATTCATCCTTGTCATATGAATATTATCATACGGTGAAGCACCTTGATTATCGCTAAACAATGCAAATGAAAATTCTGATGAATTGTCTAACTCTTCAACACTAGATACATTGATGTTTTCTGTTTCCACAACAGCTGTAGTACTAGTAAATGCTGATAATACAGCGATTAATACAATAGAGAGAGCAACTGATTTGAAATACTTTTTCATTTGGATTTTTGTTATATCCAAATGTCCTTTTATTGGAAAGGATGGGTGATACTGACTAGAGTAGACTGCTCAAAATGACTTTATACAGTACTCCAAATTTTTCGACCCACTCGAATTAGTAATACATTTTTATGAAATCGAACGGATTTCCAATTTTTCTTACTTGTTCGAATAATCTTATTTAAGTACTATTTGAAATTTCCTAAATGAGGATGGTTATTCTAGATTATAGAATAGTTATTAATACTAGTAACTTCCTGAGTTATTGAGTGTAATTTCTAATATTTTATTTTTAAAAATACTATATCGAGTAGTACACATATTTCAGTTTATCCTCACTTTTGTAGTGTTATAACAAAAAACAACATGATTAAAATTGCTTTAATAGAAGACAACAAGCCACTACGCGATAATTACGTAGATTATTTAACAATGACTGGCTCTTTCCAGATACTATGGACATTCGATAGTATAGAAGAAGCAATTAAGTCGGACGTAGAAGAACCACGAGTATTACTACTGGATGTAAATCTAGTAGGGATGTCGGCCGTAGAAGGGTTTCATCTTATTAAAGAAAAGTTCCCGAAAGCAGTTATCATCATATTAACTGCATACGATACGAACGATTATGTAAAAGAGCTTTTGAAAAAAGGAGCTAACGGATACTTATTGAAATCGGTAAGTATGTCGGATATACATAAAGGTATAGAGTCTGTACTTGATGGAGGATTTTCAATTTCTCCACATGCAGCAAAGCATATTGTTGCAGAATACAGACATGATCCGATACAAGAGCTAGAATCGAAATTAACAAAACGCGAATTCGAATTAGTGCAATTGCTTGCAGAAGGATTAACATACAACGAAGCAGCCGACAGATTATTCGTTACGAGCTTCACCATTAATCAACATTTGAAACACATCTATATTAAGTTAGGTGTAAAATCGAAAGCTGAATTAATGGCATTGATGATTAAATAGATACTGGATACTGACCAACGACCAACGACTAACGACCAACGACTAAGGACCAACGACTAAGGACTAACGACCAACGACTAAGAAATGTTTATACTACCAAATAACGACTTAAAACGATTCAAAACTGCGATAAACAGTTTAGATTCTTCTATTTTGATAGAGGATGAGAATCGTATTATTCGTTTTGCTAATCAGTCGTTGTGCGATTTATTTCAAATACCACTAAAATCGGAACAGCTGATTGGAATGGATAGTTCGATGGTTACCGATGTAAACAAGTTTTTATTTGTTGATGAAGAAGATTTTATTCAGAGCTTAGTAGAGAAGAGTGCTGGTAAAGTAAAATCGGCTAACGAAAAGGTGTTGATGAAAAATGGCACCATATTATTACGCGATTACACACCAGTTTTTGACGAGAAGGAAGATTACATTGGTAATGTGTGGAATTTTAAAAATGTTACTCTTGAATTTGAAAACGATTCTGAACTTCGAACTCAGAAAGAATTCTATGAAAATATTTTAAATGCCTTACCTGTAGATGTTGCAGTATTTAACGACGATTATAAATATATTTTTCTGAATAAATCGGCTGTAAAAAGCAACGAAATACGAGCATGGTTATTAGGTAAAGATGATTTCGACTATGCTTATTTTAAAGGGCTAAGCAACGATTTTGCTGTTCAACGTCAATCAGCTTACCGCAAAGCGAAAGACGAATTGTTGAATGTTGATTTTGAAGAAATTTTAGAGAATGATAAAGGAGAGCAGGTAATAATTCTTCGAAAAATAAATCCAGTAATCGACGAAAATAATTCATCGAAATATGTTGTTGGTTGCGGATTAGATATTACCAAACAAATAG
>CAZYBY010000439.1:0-4069 GCA_964645385.1 uncultured Sphingobacterium sp. | reverse complement strand
AGTAACGAAGTTTTCGATACTATTACCTGCTTTGGCACCGATTAATTGATTGGCATTTTCGGCAACATTCCACAAACTTGTATTCTGTTCTCCTGATGCAACAATTAATTTATCCATACTCGTTTTTCCAATACCACGAATTGGGTAGTTGATTACTCTTTTAAATGCTTCTTCATCAGAATGATTAACAGATAAACGGAAGTATGCAATTAAATCTTTGATTTCTTTACGTTGGTAGAATGATAATCCACCATAAATCTTATAAGGAATATTGAGTTTGCGAAGCGCTTCTTCCATAGCTCTGGATTGAGAGTTAGTACGGTAGAGTATCGCAAAATCATGATAGTTTAATCCCTTACTAGATCGCTCTTGAAGTATAGATTCAGCTACAATTTTACCTTCTTCGTTATCAGAAAAAGCTTTGTATACTTGTATTTTATCTCCATTTTCTTTTTGAGAGAAAACACGTTTTTTAATTTGATCTTGGTTTTTAGAAATAACAGAATTAGCTACTTCTACAATGTTTTGGGTAGATCTATAGTTTTCTTCTAATTTGAAAACTTTTAATTCAGGATAATCCTTTTCAAAGTTTAAAATATTTTGAATGTTAGCACCACGGAAAGCATATATACTTTGTGCATCATCACCCACAACACAAATATTATAATGTGTTGCAACGAGTTTTTTAACAATTAAATATTGCGCAAAGTTTGTATCCTGATACTCATCAACCATCACATATTTGAACTTGTGTTGGTATTTATTTAATACATCTGGATGCTCACGTAAAAGTATGTTTGTTTTGAAAAGCAAATCGTCGAAATCCATTGCCCCAGCTCGTTCACATCGATTTTGATAAATAGAGTAAAGGTATCCAATTTTACCCTTACCCATCGATGCATCATCAGCCTGAATCTGTTGATTTTCGTTGTACTCTTTTGCAGAAATTAAATTGTTTTTTGCACTAGAAATTCTGTGCATTACATGATTTACATTGTATGCTTTTTCATCAAGATTTTGCTCCTTAATTATACTTTTAAGCAAACTCTTTGCATCGTCTTTATCGTAAATAGTAAAGTTGGACGGAAATCCAATTTTATCAGCCTCTTGCCTAAGAATTCTGGCGAATATCGAGTGAAATGTACCCGTCCAGATATTCTTAGCCTGAGGACCAACCATCTGTGAAATACGATTACGCATTTCAGCAGCAGCTTTGTTTGTAAATGTTAGTGCCAGAATACTAAATGGTTCAATCCCATTGTTAATCATGTGTGCAATGCGGTAGGTAATCACTCTCGTCTTCCCTGAGCCCGCACCAGCAACAATCATCATGGGCCCATTTAATGTTTCTACCGCAGCTCTTTGCTGTGGGTTTAATTCATTTAAATATTCGTACATATATTTTTTTTACCTATTCGAAGGTCACTTTCCCTAATTTATATTTTGATGGACCGAAGAAACTAAATCCACCATTAATTGCTTTTCCGAAAAATGCATCTGTGTTATTGTTTAATCTAACAAAAGTTTTT
This sequence comes from uncultured Sphingobacterium sp., assembly GCA_964645385.1. Classification (GTDB taxonomy): domain Bacteria; phylum Bacteroidota; class Bacteroidia; order Sphingobacteriales; family Sphingobacteriaceae; genus CAJBVG01. The sequence continues at coordinate 2,540 of CAZYBY010000439.1, read as the reverse complement.
GGACGAACAATTACTTTTTCTTTTTTACTATTGAATAATACTTTGCGATTTGATTTACCTTTTCCATCTATGGTTACTAAAGTCAAATTAGATGCAATCGGGTTAGTCATAGGTTTTAATTTTTTTAACGATACATTTTTCTCATTTTTCTTATTGTCATTAAATAAAATATACATTTTGTCTTTACCTACGTGCAAAGCATAAGAATTAAATACTCCTCCGTCGTTTCTAGTCAATTGTTTTTTAGGAATGTGTGAAATCCACTCAGTTGTAACATCGTTTCTTAGATTAACAACTAAAATGTCGTTATTGTAGTAGTAATAAGTAGTGGTAGTAACACCATTAGATGATCTAGTAGTTACAACTTTAATAAAGAATTGCTCTGCAAACATGATGATACCACCATCGTCTTTTAAAATCAAATCTCTAATATCGAAAGAGTATAGACCCTTATTTTGCTTACGTTTAGAATCACCAACGATAGAAGCTAATACTTCTTTACTAAATGGAGAAATGTTTTTGTTTACAATTTCTAAAGTACTGCCATTTATTTTTAATGCTATCGTTCCTTTTGTTCCTTTACCTTTTTCATCAGCGTAAAATCCAGCACAAATCAAATCGTTCTGTGTATTTACTTTGATGAATACTTCAGATAAGAATTTATCAATATCTAAATCGAATTGTTTATAACCTTCTTCGTTTTTATTTAATGCTAAAATTGTATAGATAGCTCCAGGTTTTTTACGAGATTTATTTTTGATTTCATTTAAACCTAATACATAAACTTGACCATCATTAGAAACTGTGTAACCATAGAAACTAAATTTTTCGTCTTTGAATGGTAACTCAATTGTTCTTTCAAAAATTAAGTTGAATTTATTATCAAATACTTTGCAGCTGAATGTTTCTTTAGTACCTTTTTTGTAAGGCATTTGGCTAATCAGTAAAACTTTACTAGTATCTGCAGAGTATCTAAAAATGAAATCACCACTATTTCTTTCTTTTGTAGCTGCTATTTGATCAAGTTCTTTATAGTCAGGTTCTACTAAGCCCTTATCGTTTATTGAGTTTACAAATGAAAAGTTTTTGTCGAGTTTTTTATTGTAGAATGATGTAAATATCTTAATCTCATGGTCGATAATTTTCATTCCCTCGTATTCCATATCGTTGCCATTATTCTTTGGCATTTTCAATTCTGAAATCTTCTTAAGTTTGAAATCATCATCATATTTTTGTAAAAACAAATCTGATTTAGAAGAGAATAAAGAAGCCTTGCTTTTTGATTGTAACAAAAATAAGTTCTCACCATCGGCACCGATCATGCTTAATGAACTGCGCTTTTCATATTTTTGCTCAGGTCCAAATTTGAATTTAAGATTTTGAGCAGATAGTATTGAAGTTGATAGCAACCCAATAAATAAAAACAAGAGTTTCTTTTTCATTTTAGATTTAAGTGATGTTTTTTCAAAAATATAAAAGATATTCACTTAAAAGGAAAATAATTCTCATATTCGAAAAAAATCTATTTACATGAAAAGAATATCGATTTCATTACTTCTTGTTTTAATATTTGTTACGGTAAACACACGCACATACTCACAAGTATTTAAAGCTGATACGTCAAATTCAACAAGAGTAAGCATTTTTAATGCACCTTCAGATGCATATCAATTTGAAACAGCTAATAATGAGGATTATAAATATGCAGTTAAAATTAACCCTCTGCTAATATTATCAGGCGATATACCTTTTTATTTTGAGTATAAGTTAACTAAAAAGTTAAGTGCAGAAGTTGCTGCTGGGCCAACAATTAGAAATTTCTGGCTAGAAGCCTTTAATGAAGACTTATATGGCTCTGCACCTGTAAACTCTAATAAAATTGGAAGAAGTTTAAGAGCAGCATTAAGATTCTATCCATCAAATTCAGACGAAGCGATTGTTGGATATTATTTTGCACCAGAAATTATGATAAGAAGATTTTATTCTGGTACACAATTTAATGATTATTCTACTAACCCAACAACTTTAAGAGATTATGTTCTAGAAACGAATCAAACCGATTTTAAAATGGTTTTTGGTTATCAAGATTCATTCGATTCAAATTTAATTATCGATTATTATGTAGGGTTTGGGTTGAGAAATTCGGAAAAGGATGTTGTAGATTACGATTCAAATTCAACAACTTATCTAAGTGTTTCTAAAGAAAAAGGAGTTAATCCTACGTTTACTTTAGGACTAAAACTAGGCTTCGGCTTCTAATTACTAATTACTTAATACTAATATCTAACTAATATCTAATATCTAATATCTTATAACTATTCTATTTGCCATAGTACGGAACATATCAACAGTTATATCAGTGCTAATAAAGATCGTTTTTTATATGAATTATTAGATTTTTTAGGAATGCCTTCAATCAGTGCAGTTTGTGCATATTGTGCAGTTGTAAGGAGAACAGCAGCGGTTGTAAAACACTCGTTAATTGCAGCTGGAGCTGATAACGTAGAGGTTTGCCCTACAGCTCGTTATCGAATTGTGTG
>CAZYBY010000438.1:0-5735 GCA_964645385.1 uncultured Sphingobacterium sp. | reverse complement strand
AGATGCTAAGGTATCATTTTCATCATGCTGTACCCATTCAATTCCTCTACAATCATAATCTTCTAACTGAAGGAACATGTATGCTCTTTGATCAGCACCTAGTCCTGAAATGTAATATATAATAGGTTTTAGACTAGTCATTAAGAAAATAGTTTAGTGATTTTAGTTAGGTATTTTTCATCAATTTCATCGAATTGATTCAGTTGCGCAGAATCCACATCAAGTACAGCAATCACTTTATCTTCGTGATAAATAGGGATAACAATTTCTGAACGTGAAGCAGAACTACAAGCTATATGTCCGGGAAATTGCTCAACATCTGGTACAATAATAGTTTTAGACTCTTTCCAAGAAGTACCACAAACACCTTTACCAAGTGAAATTCTTGTACATGCAATAGATCCTTGAAAAGGTCCTAAAACTAATTCATCGTTCTTTACTAGATAAAATCCTACCCACAAAAAATTAAATGCTTCTTTTAAAGCGGCAGCTATATTTGCCATATTAGCTATCAAATCATTCTCACCTGATACGAGTGCTTGAATTTGAGGGTATAAACTCTCGTATAAGTCTGTTTTACTAGCGTTTTTATCGATTATTAATTCTTCAGCCATGATACAAAGCTAACAATATGATTTTTGATTCGGTTTGTTTGAAGATAAAATATATTTTTGGTAATTAGTAATACTTTCAACAATAATAAACTGATTATGAAACTAGGCAAAAGCATTTGGATGTTAGGGATTCTATTAAGCATCTCTGGATTACAATTTACGAATATGAGTCCTGAAGAGGGTATGTATCCTTTAAGCGAAATATCTAAAATAGATATGAAAAAAGCTGGACTGAAAATCGATCAATCGCAAGTATACAACCCCAATGGTTTAAGCTTGGTCGATGCTTTGGTAAATGTAGGAGGATGCACTGGTTCTTTCGTATCAAATGCGGGCTTAATCATTACAAATCATCATTGTGCATTTGAGTCTGTACAATTAGCAAGTACACCTGAAAAAGATTATTTAACAAACGGATTTGTAGCTAAGAATTACGAAGAGGAAATTCCTGCAAAGAATTTAACTTGTAAAATCACAGATTCTTATGAAGATGTTTCTGCAAAAATTCTAGAATCGGTAAAAGATGTAGTTGATCCTTCAGAAAGAATTAATAAAATAAATTCTAAGATAGCTGAAATCATTAAGGCTGAAGAGAATAAAGACAAAACGATTAAAGCTGAAATTTCAGAAATGTTTATTGGAAGAACTTATGTTTTATTTAGATATAAAATTATTAAAGATGTTCGATTAGTTTACGTTCCGATGAGAGCAATAGGAGAGTTTGGTGGGGAAGGAGATAACTGGGTATGGCCTCGTCATACTGGGGATTTCTCTTTTATGAGAGCATATGTTGCGAAAGATGGTTCTGCTGCAAACTATTCAAAAGACAACGTACCTTATCAACCTAAAAAATTCTTACAAGTAAATCCAAATGGTGCAAATGAAGGCGACTTTGTATTCATCTTAGGATATCCAGGTAGAACATTTAGAAATTACCCTGCAAAGTACATCGAATATCAAGAGAAATTTCAATTGCCATACATGTCGAGTTTATACGAATGGCAAAACAAACAAATGGAAGAGACTTCGATTAACAAAGAATTAGAGTTAAAACAAGCATCAAGAATTAAAAGAAAAGCTAATGTTTTAAAGAATTATAAAGGCAAAATAAAAGGATTACGCAATATTGAATTAGTTCAACAAAAATACAATCAAGAAAAAGATTTACAGAAATTCATAGAATCTGACGCTGCTTTAAATGCTAAGTATGGTTCGATGTTGAATAACATTGATATGGTTTATACTGAAGTATTTTCTGATGCTAAAAAATTCCTAGTGTTAGATCAATTTATACCAAGTTCTAATGCTTTAAGTGCTGCAAATATTATGAATGGATTACGTAAAAAAATTGCTGCTGCTAAGCCCGAAGAACAAGAAAAAATATTTGCTGATGCTAAAGCTGGTATCAAAAAACAACTCGAAAATCAATACGATACCTATGTTATCGAAACTGAAAAAAGATTGTTGAAAAGAGCAATCATGGATGGATTGCAATTACCAGGAACAGAACAGTTCAATGTAATTCCTAAATTCAAATTAGAAAAACAAAAAAATATTGATTTAGCTGTAAGCAAATATGTAGATATGTTATTCACGAAGTCGATGTTTATTATGCCTAGCGTAGTAACTGCTGTATTAGATATGCCATTGAAAGACTTTATGAAAATTAAAGATCCGATGTTCGATTTAGCTGTAAATGCTAGTGTTGAGGTAGATAAAATGAATACTATTCGTAAAGAAAGAAATGGTAAACTAAATAAATTATTAGCTGATTATGTTGATGTAAGTATTTTGTTTAAGAAAACGAATTTCATTCCTGATGCAAACAGTACTTTACGTTTAACATATGGACATGTAAAAGGATACACACCAGTTGATGCAACGTATATGAAGCCTACAACGACATTAACTGGATTAATCGAAAAAGGTCAAAATTCAGGTGAATATTATTTACCTAATTTCATCCGAGAACTTTATAAAAACAAGGACTTTGGTAGATGGACTACAAAAGATAAAAAAGATGTTCCAATTGCATTTTTATACGATATGGATACAACAGGAGGGAACTCTGGCAGTCCGATTTTAGATGAAAACGGAAATTTAGTTGGAGTAAATTTTGATAGATCATACGAAGCAACAATTAACGATTTCGCTTGGAATGAGTTATATTCACGCTCAATTGGATGTGATATTCGCTATGTATTATGGGTAGCTCAAAAAGTGGATCATGCAGAACATATTATTAAAGAATTGGGAGTAAACTTATAATGCCAGTAAACCAAATAGACCTGAAAGCCTTTGCACGTAAGGCAAAGAAAGCACATGCAGATAATGAAGAATTCTTTAAAATATTAAAGAAAACTAGAAGAAAAGACTTACAAGAAATTGTAGACAAAGCACACGATGCCGCATTTCAAAAAATTGATTGCTTAGATTGTGCAGGATGTTGTAAAACCATTAGTCCAACTTTCGAACCTGAAGACATACGCAGATTATCAAAACACTTAGGAATTAAGCCGAAAGTGTTTATGGAACGCTATTTAGAAATGGATGAAGAGGGTGATTTCGTTCATCATGGAGCACCATGCCCATTTTTAAAAGGAGATAATAAATGTAGTGTTTATGAAGCTAGACCCGAAGCTTGCAGAGGTTATCCTCATACAGGAGACAAACAATTTAGAAGTATAATGGATGTAACTCTAGTCAATACATTGTATTGTCCTGCTGTATTTGAAATTGTTGAGTCGATGAAAAAAGAATTTTAGTTCGTCGGAGTGTCCTCACTCCAACGAACTAAAAGACAAACCAAGGAAATAATACTAGCTACTAGCTACTCAAAACTAATCTAATAACTAGCATTTCTATACTTACAACTAAAAAAATCGTTTTCGATTTCTTGCAATTATGCCATAAAAATAGTCTCTAATAAAACGAGGAACAATTATAAATATGGAGAGTAAATTTGCTGGAAAACTTAACAAAGACATTGCTTTAAGCACAGCAGTTGATTTTATATAAGCCTTATTTTTATATATAAAATATACTGTGTTTTTCTGTACAAAGTTTACTCCTACATTTTTCAAGACTGATCGAGATTCTTGAGAATTCAAAGGAACATAACTCAAACGATTTTTCTTATCGTGATTTGCTAAAAACTTCACAGAAGCTTTACATAGGTTACAATTATCATCGAATAGAATTATATTCATTTGAACAGTACAAAGATTTTAGATATTAGATGTTAGATTAGTTTTAAGTAGCTAGTAATTAGTAGCTAGTTCATATCATTTAAATTTTATTAATTGTTCTAATTGTGCCTCACTGCTTCGCTTTGCTCGGGGAACGGTTGCTCATTTGTCTAGTGTCCAATATCCGGTATCCAAATTGTCACTTTATCAAATTATCCCTTGAGTTTCTTCAGCATTTTTTTCCCTCGAGATCTGAACGCTGGAGTTTCAAAATCCATCCTATCTTCAACAAGCTGTATAAGTTCTTGTTTTAGCTCTGGAAATTTTTCTGCAATCTTTTGAAGTATTTGAATAGTATAAGCTTTCACAGCTATAGCTTCATTCGGGTCGTGAAGAATTTCCATTCCATAATCGTATGCTAATCCCTCGTAATCTTCCGGAATATCCATATCTTGAAGTGATTGTGTAGCACATCTTTTAACAGCATCGTGGCAATTCTTATCATTCATTAAATCAACAAGCTTCCCTACATGCTTTTCAAATAGGAAAGGGTGCTCTCTAAAACAAAAGCTTAATGCCCAGGCAGCTCTTCGAGCAAGTTCATTATCTTTTCCAAGCATTATTCCCATTAAATCATCAAATGCATCTTGATCAGCACCAACCATAAGTGACACTTTCACTGAATTCATCTTAGAGAATTCTTTGGCTAATTGATTCTTGATTTCCATTTTTACAAATATAGATACTAGATTCTAGATACTAAATATTGGATATTAGATATTAGATATTAGATATTAGATATTAGATAGTTGAGTAGTTAATTATATCTATATCTAATATTAATATTATAAAGAAGAATAGGTGCGGATATCTAAATTAATAGCATTTAGAAACATCCGTTGCACTACATAGATTGATAGTATAATAGAGAGTAGCTTATTCTTCTTTAAAATATTAATATAAAAAACACTTTGAAATGCTAAAACTTTTAGTATATTTATACTAATAAAATTAGCAAATATGGGAGCTTATAAAATTTTAATTTATGATGGTAGTTTTGAGGGACTTATGTGTTGCATCTACACCATCTACAACCAAAAAATCCAAGTATACAGGATTATTAAAGCAGGGGAGACTATCGACGAGTTGTTTGCGGATACGATAACCGTGGAGACAAACATAGAGCAGGCTCAGCGAGTCTGGTCGGGAATAAAAAGGAAGTCGAGCAATATCAGTTTGGTAAGGATAGAGTTAGCTTATTTATCAGAAATAAGAGGAGAGGATCATACCATTGTGCGTTATGTGCAATATTTATTAGATTCCAAAAAGAACATCGAGGAGAATATTAGTCACCCCGTTGTACAACGACTAGTAGATGTAGTTAACATGGTTCAAAGGGAGAAATTGAATATCCGTGAGAAGATCAGATTTCAGAAATTGAATGACGAAATGGAATATTGCATTTTAGAACCAACGTATAATATCCTTTATTTATTGAAGCCATATCTGATTCAAAAGTATCCTAAAAAGAAATGGGTGATTGTAGACATTCGAAGAAATACGGCTTTGTACTATAATCAAAGAGAAACACAAACTATCTCGCTAGATTTGCCAAAGAAACAGGTCAAGGAAAATGTGTTTAAAGAAGAGGAAATCGTTTACGAGCACTTGTCACGCCAATTCAACAAATTCGGACAGAGACCAGCGATGTATTAGGTAATTTGTATTATGTATTATGTACTATGTACTATGTATTAAGTATTATGTACTATGTACAATGAATTATGAATTATGAATTAAGTATTATGTACTATGAATTTTGAATTATTAAGTATAATTATGTAATATATAATTATACTTAATACTTAATACTTAATACATAGTACATAATACTTAATACATAGTACATAGTACTTAGTACATATTACTATAT
>CAZYBY010000437.1:0-10627 GCA_964645385.1 uncultured Sphingobacterium sp. | reverse complement strand
TCAATAAAAAAGTACTTACCACAAACTGTTATTGATGCACTAGATGTATCAAAAGATGCACTAAAGTTAGCAACAAAGAATGCCATACAACATGATGTTGATGTCAACTTTATACATTCTGATATTTTAAAAGATACACTTTCGAAGCAATATGATGTAATTGTAAGCAATCCACCTTATGTGTTGAATCAAGAAAAAAACTTGATGCAGAAGAACGTACTTGACTATGAACCTCATTTAGCTTTATTCGTAGATGATCAGAACCCACTTTTATTTTACGATCGAATTGTAAAATTATCTATTGAAAATTTAAAAAGTAAAGGCTCCATTTATTTTGAGATTAACGAGGCCTATGCAAAAGAGACTATGGATTTGTTTGAAAAATCTAGATGGGAGAGTGTAGAATTAAGAAAAGATATTCGAGGAAAAGACAGAATGGTAAAAGCTATTAAGGCTTAACGTTTGCTTTTCTTTTGCTTTGATCTTGGGTGAAAACTAACTATCGTTTCTTTCAAATAACTTCTATCTAAATGGGTGTAAATTTCGGTTGTTGTTATCGATTCATGCCCTAACATTTCTTGAACTGCCCTTAAATCAGCACCTCCTTCCACTAAATGTGTAGCGAAGGAATGCCTGAATGTATGCGGACTAATACTCTTTCTGATATTTGCTTTCAACGCTAAGCTTTTAATGATGTTAAACACCATTACCCTAGATAATCGTTTACCTCTTCGATTTAAAAATAGAATATCTTCTTCTCCTTTAATTATTGGAACATGCACTCTAACTTGTTCCTTATAAATTTTGATGAACTTCTTTGCTGAAGAGCCCATTGGAACAAATCTTTCCTTATCACCCTTTCCTGTTACTTTTATAAAGTCGATGTCGAAAAATATTGATGAAATTTTGAGGTTTACTAGCTCCGAAACCCTTAATCCACAGGCATAAAGAGTTTCTAGCATTGCTTTATTTCTCATGCCTTCTGGGCTACTTAAATCTATCGAATCTAGTAATAATGATATTTCATTAAAACTAAGCGTATCTGGCAATTTTCGACCTAATTTAGGGGTTTCGATTACACTGGAAGGGTCTGTTTTTATTAGGTCTTCGAGAATTAAATATTTATAAAATGCTTTAATTCCCGACAAAACTCTGGCTTGAGAACTAGGTGTCATTCCAAGTTCATTTATCCATACCAAAAATTCTTTTATATCTTTGGTTGAAACTTCAATCGGAGAGATGTGCTTTTTATTATAAATAAAGTACTGTTGTAGTTTATCTATATCATGAATATAAGCATCGATAGAGTTCTTCGATAAAGAACGTTCCAATTTTAAATAAGACTTAAATCCCTTTATGGTAGAATTCCAATCCATGCAGATGAATAAAATAGTAATTATTAATGGGCCAAATTTAAACTTACTCGGCAAACGAGAGAAGACAATATACGGAGAAATATCTTTCGAAGAATATTTACAGGATTTAAAAAGCAAATTTCAAATATTAGAAATCGAATATTTTCAATCTAATTCTGAATCTGAAATTATCAATAAATTACACGATTGTAATGATAGCAATATTGGAATAATAATTAATCCAGGTGCATACGGACATACTTCAATTGCGATTGCAGATGCGATTTCGGGCATCAATTCAACATGTGTAGAAGTACATATTTCGAATGTTTATGCAAGAGAAAATTTCAGACACCATTCAATGATAAGTTCAAAATGCATTGGAACAATATCTGGTTTTGGATTATTATCTTATCAATTAGCAGTTGAAGCTTTAATTAATCGAAATGTTTAGGGTCTAATCTATTAAAAGTTTTCTTACCCGATACAAAATAATCGAAAACTATACTTCTGTTGTATAATCCAATTTTATTGGGCTTCTTAAACAACTTTATTAATTTCTTGCGTTTAGAATGCCAAGTTGCTTGTGTAATGAGAAAATCATAATGTGCATGATTAATGGCAAAAGCATGTTTGAATTTACCAGTAAACATGAATCTCAACCATTGAATAAAATCTAAGATATGTCTGATAACTAAAACCCCAAATGATATATGTAGAGGTAGGTTTTTACGTAAAGTTATTAGGCTATTTCTAAAGTTTAAATACGTTTTAAAAGGGTTTGTTTCGTGTAATGTTCCACCACCTAAATGATATACAGTAGAATCCTTGCAATAGTATACCTTGTAACCCATATTCTTTATTCTCCAACACAAATCGATTTCTTCCATATGAGCAAAATAATCAGGGTCTAATCCACCAGATTTTTCATAAACATCCGCACGAATAAACATAGCTGCACCACTCGCCCAAAATATTTGACCATTTGATTCATATTGTGCTTGATCTGTTTCTATTGTATCGAAAATTCTACCCTTACAAAATGGATAACCAAATCGATCGATATATCCTCCAGCTGCACCTGCGTACTCAAATTTATTCTTTTCTAAATAACTTAAAATCTTAGGTTGAGCTATGGCAATAGATGAGTCACTCTGCATTAATTCTATTACAGGTTCGATCCATCCAGGGGTAACTTCAACATCAGAATTTAACAACACGAAATAATCAACATCTTTAATTTGCGATAAGATTTTGTGATAACCTTCTGCAAATCCAAGATTCTTTTCATTACTCAATATTTTAATACTTGGAAGGTTTTGTTTTACCCATTCACATGAATCATCTGTAGAAGCATTATCTGCTAATATTAATTCCATATTTGGGTAGGTACTGTTAAATACTGATGGCAAAAATTCTGGGAGAATTTTTGCACCATTATAATTTAAAACAACAACCGCGACTCGTGGAAGTTCACTCATGATAAGTTAAATTTTTCTTTTATTGCATTATTGGGTTTATGCTTCCATCTTTTATGAGACCATAACCAATATGCCGGATTTTCAATTATTCTTTTTTCTAAATGTCGAGTATGAAGTTCTGTGATTTCATATTCTTTCATTCCTTTCACACTTTCAGCTAAAACTACAAATTCAATTTCGATAAATCCTCTTTTAACTCTATTCACATCTACAAAAAGTAAGGCGTTATCAAAATGCTCAGAAATCTTTTCTGTGCCTAAAAAAATAGGAGTAGGTTGATTTAAAAATGTTGCCCAATAACTAGATTCTGTATTAGATGGAGTTTGATCAGCAATAATAACTATACCAAATTGATCCTTAGAATCCTTAATAATGCTTCTCATTGCTGTTTGCATTGGGAAGGGTATCATTCCATGACGAGATCTCATATCATAAAACATTTTATCAAATGCTTTATTTGTAAGCGGTTTATATATACCAAATATCTTGATTGGAGAATAAACAGGAACCGCTGCTACTAACCATTCCCAATTGTAAAAATGACCAAAAACTATGCTGAAATTTTTACCTTCTTTAATTAATTCAAAGTATCGCTCAGAATTTTTAAGTTTGATCCTTTTATGTATTTCATACTTTGTAAAACTTATTAATTTGGTAGTTTCAAGTATAGTATCACATAAATGATGATAAAAATCTTTTTCGATTTTCTTTAATTCTGATTCTGAGAAATTAGGGAAGGAATTTTTCAAATTTTGGCGTACAACTTTAACACGATATCCTACCAACTTATAAATGATAATATACAAGAAATCACTCAATAAATATAGTACTGGAAAAGGTAGATAAGCAATTAGTGTACAGAAATACACACCAATTTTACTAACAATTTTATTCATTGAAATCTGTATCTAGTCGTTGCCCAATATAATCTGAATCTATTGTATCATCAGCATTTTTCATAGATCTAGATAAGATTTTAAATTTCCATTCTGGATCATTTCTTTCACCTACAAGATTTGAGTGAAGTAACACCATATCATTTTTAATGTTATCCGGACTATAAAACACAAACTTACGGTTCGAAAAGTTTTTCACTTTATAATATTGCCATATTTCATAAGGAAATGCTCTATTATCAAAATCATTTGTACGAATATTATTTGGAGGGCCGTATTTTAAAAAGATAATTCCTCTATCAGTATCATATCCTTTTTGATAAGGGGTAGAAAACTTCTCATTAACAAGTTTAACTTGTTGTTCATATTCAGCCCATTTTACAGCAGATTCTCCAGGATTTCTTTTTTCCCAGAAATATATCATGTATTGGCGCATTTGTATATCATCTTTATTAGCTAATAATGACTTAGTATAGTCACGTTCATTCTGATTTACAATAGGAGCTAGGCATTTTATATTTTCAATTAATTGTTCTTTATTATATTTCGCAGCAAACGAATTATCGTATGAAATTCCTGAAATAGTAGATAGATCGCCCCCTAAGGATTTGTTACTTCTTTGGAAGTAATTAGATTTCGAGGCAATGATTTCATTATTTCTATTTTTAACCTCAACAATTAAATAATAATTACCGCTAGGCAATAGGTTTATATCGAACTCATTCAACAAGACAATAATTTCTTTTGAGTTAATTTTTTTCTGTTGAACAAATGAGTTTAATTTATTTAATCCTTCAGCGTTTTGTATATAATAACTCAATAAAAACGATTCGTTTGGAGCAATTTTTTGAGTATTATAGATTTCTGCATAAAACGATAATTTATTTACAGCAGTAGGTAAGAAATTATTCACAAATGGAATCATTTCATATCCATTTCTATTAAATTGATTATTGGTAGTCGACTTAGTATAAGATTCTAGAAAAACAATATCTGATAAATTGATTGAATTTTCAGGAAAATTTATCTCAAAATCTTGGTTCACGATATCTTTATTGGCTGTGTTATTATTATCTTGAATAATTATTTGCATAGTGTATTTGCCATTTACTAAATTGAATCTCTTTTGATCAATGAAGTTCTTTAGATTTAGAGTGTCTGGGAATTCAGGACTAAGCAAATTAAACTTTTCAGCTTTTACTACATTTTCATCTTTTTTAATCAAAATAGTTAGCCCAATGCTACCTTGGTAAGTGTTCGACTTTGTTTTTATATATTGAACAGAATTGCCTAAAACTGATATATGGGTTTCTAAATAAGGTTGATTATCAGGAGTGTTAAATGTATAATATGATAAATACGCTTTTAAGTTTTTAGCATCAACTTCAACAGAAATCAATAACAGACTAAAAACAAAGAGATAAGTTAGCTTTTTCATGACAAAAAATATTTAACGTAAATTTACGGATTCAAATTTCAATAAACAATGCAAATACATTATTTACCAAACATTGCCTATTTCCAAACTTTATTTAAAAACGAAGAGTTAGTATTACATTTAAACGATACTTATTCAAGAAGAACCTTTAGAAATAGGACTGAAATTATGGGACCTAATGGTAAAATGATAATGACAATACCTACAGTTAAATTAGATTCTTTTGAAAGAGAATACAAAAATATCAGAATCTCATACTCAGAATCATGGTTAAAACAACATTGGAAAAGCTTCGAATCTGCATATAGAAGATCTATTTATTTTGAATATTATGAGGATAAATTCAGACCTATGTATGATAATCCACGATTTGAGTATCTGTGGGAATTCAATTTCGAATTGATGAAAATAATTGTTTCAACACTTAAGTCGAATAAAAATTTAGTACTTAATGAACTGGAAGAGTGCCCAAAAGAATCAAGTTACAAGTTAAGTTTTAATAAAGAATACACACAAGTATTCTCGAATAAATACCCATTTGTGCCTAATTTGAGTGTAATTGATCTTATCTTCAACACTGGACCTCAGGCAATTCACTACATTTCAATATAATTACTCAAAAAAGTAATATTACAATTTGAAATGCAAGTAAAATTTCAGATTTTTGTGTTTATACATTAAACAAATAATAACCTTTAAAAATTATGAAAAAGAACTTAAAATTATTTCTATTAGTAGGTTTAGTTGCTTCAGTAGGTTTCACATCTTGTTCAGAAGAAGAAGAAACAGTTACTCCAACACCTACTACATACGGAAGTATCAACTCTTACTCAGCTAAATTATTAGGTGGACAAAACAACTTAACAATCGGAAGTTTCTTCGCTACTGATAGTGGTTCTGTAATTTCATCTACTGCAGCTAGTGCAAGTGTTGCTACACAAGGTAGAATTGACTTAGTTTACTTCTATGGAACTTCTAACCAAGCTTCAATTGGTGCACCAAACGACTCAGTAGTAGCTATCGCACATAATGGAAGTACTTCATTACCAAACTGGACTACTAAAAACGCTACTAAATTCTATGCAACTACATTATCTGCATCAGCATTTACAGCATCTAACAACGATTCATTAATCAAAACAATCGACGCAGCTATGTATACTTCTTCTTTAACTAACATGTTAACTGTTGGTAAAGTTGTTGCTTTCAAAACTGCTGCTGGTAAATATGGTTTATACCATGTATCTGCAATCGGTGGTACAACTGGATCTGACAGATCAATCACAATCGACGTTAAAGTTCAAAAATAATTTTTTTGAAAATAAATTAAAAAAAGAGCCCTTTTTAGGGCTCTTTTTTTTTACCTTCGAAATCTAAAGAATCGAATTATGAAAAATTTATTCAAACCAATTTTATTCCTTTCTATCTCAAGCATTTTATTAATTTCTTGTACAAAAGAGGAAGATCCAAAACCCACTGGACCTACATACAAAAACCTGGTTTCGTATGAAGCAAAGATAATGGGTGGGCAAACAAATAGCACATTAGGTAGCTTTTATTCAATTTCTGAAGACTCTGTTTACTTTAAAGCTGGTGCGGATTTGAATCCAGAAAAAATCGACTTTATTTACTATTTTGGTTTAAATTCAGGTGATTCTAGTGTAATTACTGCACCCTCTGATCCAGTATTTAACTTACCATCTGATCAAACACCTTTTACTTCAGTTAAATCTTGGACAGTTAAAAACAATACGAATTTCTTGAAATTAAGTTTGAATTCTAACACATTTGCTGCAATGAAAAATGATTCCTTGTTGGGTACAGAACTTGATTCAAATGTGGTAGCAACTAAAATTACTAAACTTAAAATTGGTGATATCATTGGTTTCAAAACAGCTGCAGGTAAATTAGGCGCTTACCAAGTAAAAGCAATAAACAATTCAAATGCTTTAGTTAGATCGATTACTATTGATGTAAAAGTTCAAGAATAACATTTTCTAAAATCAGTATATAATCTATAAATGAAACAACGCGACGATATCTTGTTCGATCTAGAAAAGATTGAGGACCTTTTTGAAGGCCCTGAACAAGAATTGCGTTTGTTCCTAGAAGATTTACATCCATCAGAAATTGCAAAGATTCTAGAGCTTCTAAAAGACCAGAAGCGTCAGATATTAATCGGTTTGCTTCCTATTGATATAGCATCTGAAGCAATTTCTGAAATGGATCCCGAATCGCATCCAGAAAAACTTCTTGAGAGCTTAAACACAGATTTAGCAACAGATATTGTTGAGGAATTATCTCACGACGATGCTACTGACATTGTCTCACAATTATCTGAAGAGAAGAGAGAGGAAATTCTTGATAATATTGATGAAGAAGATGCCTCTGAAATTCGTAAGCTTTTAGCCTATAGCGAAGATTCTGCGGGTGGATTAATGTCGACTGAATACATCCAAATTAACAGAAGGCTCAATAAAAGAGAAGCTTTAGAGGTAGTAGCTCAACAATCTGAAGAAACGGAGGATTTCTATGCTATTTATGTTGTTGATGATCAAGAGCACTTAGTAGGTACCGTTTCATTAAAAAACTTAATTAAAGCAAAGCCTAATGTTCAAATTGATGAACTTCTGGATGATGAATTAATTTTTGTTTATGCTGAAACGGATCAAGAAGATGTTGCTCAGTTATTATCACAATATAATCTTCCCGGTATTCCTGTTGTAGATAAGAATATGTTAATGCTCGGTATCGTATCATTCGACGACGTAATCGACGTATTAGAGGAAGAAACTACTGAAGATATCTTGAAGATTGCAAACGTTTCCGATGAAGAGGAATTAAGTGGTAATTGGAAAGATGCCCTCAAGAGTAGAGTACCATGGTTAATGGTGAACATGCTAACTGCATTTCTAGCAAGTAGTGTTGTTTACTTCTTTCAACCAACCATTCAAAAAATTACATTATTAGCTACATTTATGCCTATAATTGCTGGTATGGGTGGAAATGCTGGGACACAAGCACTAGCTGTAACTATTCGTAGAATTTCTTTAAATACATTACCAGATTCAAAAGTTGTTGATACAATTAAAAAAGAAGTAATTGTTGGATTGATGAATGGATTAATTTTTGGTATTGTAGTTTCTATTGTAGCTATATTTAATAACCATTCACCTTTATTAGGTGTTGTAGTGTTCTTAGCAATGTTTGGGAACCTCATCATCGCTGGTATTACAGGTGCTTCGGTTCCCATTATTCTTGAAAAACTAGGTTTCGACCCAGCTGTAGCTTCTTCAATTATCCTAACCGCATTTACAGATACATTAGGTTTTCTGTTGATACTTGGCTTGGGCTCTTATTTTTTATTATAGTCCTTGGACGTTAGTCGTTAGTCTATAGCCTTCTTTCCCCTCAATTACTTACAGTAAAACACGGTACTTCATTCAGGGACCGGAATAAAATTGTTCAAATTAGCTAATTGAGTTAATCTTTTTCTGCATTTCCATCATTATGTTAGTCAACTGACTAATGCTCATTTCTTGTTCTGGCTCTGGAAATGAAGTGCTAATAAAAGCTTTTGCTTTCCATACTTCCATAATATCATCTAAAGAAATAGGATAGGGCTCGTAAGATTTGTTATCTGATTTTAACAGTAAAGACTTTTGTTCTTTTAGGCGATTCATAACGCGCTTGTAAACTATGCCTTCATTTTTACTAACGATAATATAAGTATCGTTATTTTTCATTTGCTTCCAGTCATCTACATATTCTCCTACAATAATGCTTCCTGGTTGAATAGGCAACATAGAATCACCTTTTATTTCAAATGCTCTAAAAGTTCCACCTTGTAACATTGGTAAATGAAACTTAGGTAATTCTTTCACAAATTCTGGATCAGAATATCCATTGATGTATCCAGCACTTGCTTTCACTGGAACTAACTCAATATTTTCGTTATCATCTTTATCTACAGTAATGCTTAATACTCTAAGATTACCAGCTTTTATTTCTTTTTCCTTTTCTAAACGAGTAGTACGTTCATCTAACCATTTATCTGTAATTCGTTCAGAAACTAACTCATCAACAGAAATACCAAAATAATTAGCAATTGCTTTCATATTGTCCATTTTAGGACTAGCTCGATCTTCTTCATATGCCCCAATCATTGAGCGTTTAATACCTAAAGCATCTGCAAACTCTTGTTGTGTCAGATTATTCTTCTTACGCAAGAATCGAATATTAGTGCTAATTTTTTTCATGTTTTATTTTGATTTGCTAAAATTATTAGTATTATTGCATATAAAATTAGTAAAAATATTTAATAAACAAACTAAATTTTTTAGCTATGGTAATTGAAAAAGAGTGGTTAGAGCTATCAAAAGGTCCGGTGTTTCCTTCGAAATACCTTTATTTTATTACAAATTCGAACAGAACAGAGATAATTGTTGGGATGACAGATGATATCGTAAGATTTGCTAAATCTTGTAGGAATGAACAAGAAAATCTATTTAATAATTCAGAATTATCACCTTTTCGCTTAGTTTACTTTGAAGAATATACAGATATTTTTAAGGCTAAGGATAGGTACAGATTAGTTAACAAATGGACTCGAGCTCAAAAAGAGAAGCTGATTCGTTTACATAATCAGGAGTGGACAGATTTATCGGAGGCAATTATCATAGAAGAACTAACTAAAAACGCTCAACTAAAAAACCCGATCCTAAAATCGGGTTTTAACTACAACTAAACCAAAACACCCGATGAAAATCGGATACTTAATTACATTAACACTAATTTTGTGCCAATGTTGTATTGTATTATAAACTTGACAATGAAATGATAATTAGTTAAATACCTATTGTTTATTATAAACGAAGCTTTGTGTATATTTGATATATGCGAAAAATCAGCAAATACGGTTATTTATCGGTTTTTATCATCCCTATAAGCATAATTGTAAGCTATTACTCAGCAAATGTTTATAGCTTCTATATTTTACCATTTATATTATTTATCATTCTACCAATTGTTGATCCGATATTAGGACCTGACAATGAAAATTATACAAAAGATCAATTAGATGTCCTAAAAGAGGAAAAATATTACAGAGCTATATTACATGTTTGGGCTTTAGTTCAAACGCTAACAATGGCTTGGATTGTGTATGTATTTCTACAAAATGATGTTAGTACTCATCAATTTATATTATTACTCATCAATACTATGATAATGAACGGGGGAGTGGGAATTACTATTGCACACGAATTAGGTCATAAAACGAATAAACTAGATAAATTTCTAGCAAAATTATTATTAGTACAAGTAGTATACGGAACATTTTATGTTGAACATAATAGAGGACATCATGTACATGTAGCTACACCTAATGACCCTGCTACTGCAAAGAAAAATCAAACATATTATGCTTTTTGGAAGCAAGCTGTTATTGGTGGATTT
>CAZYBY010000436.1:0-2426 GCA_964645385.1 uncultured Sphingobacterium sp. | reverse complement strand
TTGCAAAGCTTCTAATAGTTCTATATTGCTCTATAAAACTTTGTGTTGAATCTTGCCCATCTGCCCAATAAATTGCGTTCGTAACGCTATCCTTCCTGCTCAAAATAGAATAAGTAAGATTCCCTGGCTTGTTATACTTCTTACTTAAAACTGAAGAAGCATAAACTTTTTGAAATAATTGTGCTACAGAATCGAGGGTGCTTATTCTGTAGAATTTTTGATTATAAGACTTTCCTGCAGTATGATAAATTACATAGATCTCTGCATTTTTTTGAATTAGAAAGCCTGTGCTTGTGCCTGCAAATCCTCCACTCGTTTTTACCTCAAGAGCATCAAACGGGAAATTCAATTCTGCTTTTTTAGGACGTGCTGAGCATGCCATAAAAAACAAAAGGATTATGAAGTAGCGTTTCATAATCCTAATGTACGAATAATCGATATTAATTATTTAATAATTTTAATGCTAGATGTTATAGCTCCCTGTTGTACACATAAAACATATATACCATTTTCAATATTTTCTAAATCTAGTTCTATACTTTTTGCAGGATCAAAGTTTCTCGACAATATCAATTTTCCAGATGTATTAAATAGTTTAATAACTATGCTTTCGTTGTTTTTATTTTCAATTTTGATATAACATTTATCTTTCACTGGGTTCGGGAAAAAGTTTATTGATAACTCTTTAATCGAATTTATTCCAGTGTTAAACGCAGCAAAATAATTATCTGATGCCGTATGTATTTCTTGAGCGCTTGCGATCAATTTATTTACAGATCCAATATTACCTATGGTATCACCTTGGGCCCATACCACAGAAAATATTTCTTCTGCAAATCCTCCAGGATATAAAGTAAATGTACCAATTGCAGGTAATAATCTTCTATCGCCAGGAACATCAGTTTCTTTCCAAGAATTATTGTCATTTAAGTTTCCCGGAAATGCAAAGGCTGTTTGCTGTGAACCTCCTCTTCCGTTCGGGGTACCATAAGATAATATGGCTCCGTCTGGCCAATACGAATGTAAATATCTGTTTAATTCTATAGCATTTAATGGATCTGCATTTATTCCCGTTACGCCTTGACCTGTAAAAAACATAAAACTTGAAGGTGGCAATGCGATTCCACTTTCGTCTTTAAATGTTTTTAAATAGTTAATTCCTATTGCAGGTGGTCTGTTCCCGAATGATGGTTCAAAGAAATCGGCATTATAACAATAAAACAAACCTCCTGGAATTATAAGGTTACAGCCCACGTAATCATCATCAGCACCTCCAATATTTGCATCCATAAATTGCCCAACGGTAACATCATATAATGGTGTACTAGATTTATTAATAATTCTGTAACGATACATTGTTGAATTGTTTATTGCTTCAGAAAGTACAGTAGAATAAGCAAATGCTGTTGCTTGTATTTCAACACCCATAGGTAATCCACCTACATATGCTGTATGTGCATTCCCAACATCATTCATAACCCACCAAACCATTTCGCTAGGAACATTTGCTTGTACCATTGGATCAAATATTGGATAATCCCCTGTACTTGGATCGTACATTCCATTTCCATTTGCATCAACAAATGGGGCTATTTTTGGCCAGTTTAATACGTTTGAGTCTGCCCCAAAACCATATTTTGCAGATAAAACAGATTCTCGTTTTACTGAAAAAAACCTATCCCAAGTTTTACAAGTAACTGAGTCTATAGAACCATTAATAGAGTCTATCGGACCAGGCCAAAAATCCAATCCTCGTTGACGATATGTTTGACCTGCAGTATGCAAGTTCCCAGCTCCATCTAAACCCGACATCCAAATGGCACCTGCAGAAATAAATTGTTTATTAGAACCTTTTGGTATTTCATAACCCTGACCACCAATTCCCCACCATAAATCTCCTCCGTTCAACAATTTCGCACGCACATTATTTACTTCTAATGTAGTGCTTGCAGTTGGTGGTGCACAATTCGCAACGCTTACATTATTCGATTTTGAATTCCTAAAACTTATTACGATTACTAATAATATGAGTATAGTATTTTTCATAAGCGTAGTATTTATACTCTAATATAATAAATTACAATAGCGTATAAAAACAATATATTGTTTATGATATATATATGACAATTGTATTGGGGACAATTGTATTGGGGACAATTGTTATTGAAAACAACTCAATTCTCCTTCATCACAACTAGCCCATACCATGTATGGGTGTGAATCTTGATGATAAATGTTTCCTGCAAAATCTATGCAGATAGCACCTGCGAATCCATCGATTTCTTTTAATTCAGAGAAGCTTTTTTCAAATGCATTTTCAATGCTAAATCCGTCGCTTATTCTAGTTGCAATTTTAGTAGCTAATGCAACACTCACAATGTCTTCTCCAACACCAGTGCAAGAAACTCCAGCAAAATTATTTGCAA
>CAZYBY010000435.1:0-6310 GCA_964645385.1 uncultured Sphingobacterium sp. | reverse complement strand
CTCCGCCTTCTCTGCGTTCTCCGCCTTCTCTGCGTCTCTGCGTCCCCGCGTCTCCGCGCCCTCTTCGTTCATCGTCTCGACGATCATTTTTCTTGTATGCCATTCTGCAAAAATACGCTAATTATAAGGGTTTTTCCACCTTTGGTGAAAAAAAAGCGTCTTTTTTTAGCATTTCTTTTTTCTATGCCTATCAACTCTTAAACTTGTTTTTGAACCGCAACTGGGGAAATTGCTCTACACTCCTTGGCTTCGAGAGCCTTGATCTATGTGAAATGTAACTAATTATAGGTATTTTTGCCGCCGATTTGAGAATGCAATTCAATTAACTAAAAAAGAAAGGAGAAACATGCAACAAATCATCAAACATAGTAAAGTGATTCTGAGCTTCGGCTTACTGATGATCCTCGCTTTGGTAATGCAGTTATTTACATTCAGTACTCGCCTTGGCGACGATGAGTATAAACAACTCTTCAAATCGAAATACCAAATCTATGCCCTAGAAGTTCCAAAGAACTTATGCTTTGCCGACGAAACCTTACCGCTACACGATTATGAAGTATATGAGAGAATGGACCGAGAGTTGTTGATTAATACTTATTGGCAAACTCAAACCATCCTTATTCATAAACGTGCTAATCGTTGGTTCCCGGTTATCGAACCTATTTTAAAACGAAATGGTATTCCGGAAGATTTCAAATACATTCCGGTAATAGAAACAGGTTTCTTAAACCTTACCTCTCCTGCAGGTGCTGTTGGCTTCTGGCAATTTATGCCGAACACTGCGCAAGAATATGGCTTGGAAGTAAACAACCAAGTAGACGAGCGTTACCACGTAGAGAAATCGACTCAGGCTGCTTGCGATTATTTTAATAAGATGTACAAGGAGCTAGGCAACTGGACATTGGTAGCAGCTGCTTACAACATGGGATTAACGGGTGTAAAGCAACAGATCAATCGCCAACGTACGAGCAATTATTACGATTTAGTATTGAACCAAGAAACTTCTCGCTATGTATTTAGAATTGTAGCGATGAAAGAAATTATGGAAAACCCCGATGAGTACGGATACCGTGTGCGTAAAAAAGACAAGTATCCGCAAATTCCAACCTATACCGTGAAAGTAGATACAGCCATTACCGATATCGCTTTATTTGCAAACCGATTAAAGTTGAATTATAAAATCATCAAATCGTTTAACCCTTGGTTGCGCGAAGCTTTTCTAGAGAATAAAGAAAACAAAGCATACTATATTCAATTGCCAAAAGAAGGCTTTTTAGATAAGAGTCCGTTCGAAGCGAGGTAATTCGAAAAATTTTCTTCACAATCCTCATGGGCGAGAAACTCATGAGGATTTTTTTTGTTAATTTGTTATCGGATATGAAGAAAACCCCAAATCAACCTAAAGATCATTCACACGTTGAAGTTTACGGTGCGCGCGTACATAATTTAAAAAATGTTGATGTTCAATTTCCTCGCAACCAGCTGGTGGTTATTACCGGCTTAAGTGGTAGCGGAAAATCGTCATTAGCTTTTGATACCATCTATGCAGAAGGTCAGCGTAGATATATGGAAACGTTCAATGCCTACTCTCGTCAGTTTTTAGGTGGATTGGAGCGCCCCGATGTAGATAAGATCGACGGACTAAGTCCAGTAATTGCCATCGAACAAAAAACCACTAGTAAAAATCCTCGCAGTACCGTAGGTACCATTACCGAGATCTACGATTTCCTTCGTTTGTTTTATGCTCGTGTAGCCGATGCTTATTCCTACAATACCGGTAAGCTGATGATTAAGATGAGCGAAGATCAGATCATCGATACCATCATCAAAAATTATAAAAATAAAACCATTACTGTTTTAGCACCCATTGTAAAAGGTAGAAAAGGACATTACCGCGAATTGTTTGAACAAATTCGTAAGCAAGGATATTTAAAAGTGCGAGTGGATAACGAGATATTGGAATTGCTTCCGAAAATGCAAGTGGATCGTTATAAAATTCACGACATTGAAATAGTGATCGATCGCATAGTAGTGAACGAAAAAGAACGTACACGCGTAGTAAATGCAGTACGCTCCGCGATGAAGCAAGCGAAAGGCATTATCAAAATATTTGATAACGAAAGTAATGCCGATCAGCATTTCAGTAAGTTTTTAATGTGTGCTGATACCGGTTTATCTTATGACGAACCACAACCCAATTCATTCTCTTTTAACTCACCTTACGGTGCTTGCGAAAATTGCGACGGATTAGGATATGTGTTCGAAGTGGATGAAAAATTACTGATGCCGAATAAAAAATTAAGCATCGCAAACGGAGGTATTGCAGCACTAGGAGAGTACCGAGAATCTTGGACATTCCAAATGCTGAAAGCCCTAGGCAAAGCCATGGGATTTACCATGCAAACTCCATTAGAAAAATTATCTAAAGAAGCGATACAGGCCATCTTGTACGGTACGGAAGAACCCATACCTGTGCAAATGCAATACGGCGGACAAATGGCATCGTACAATGTTACCTTCCAAGGCATCATTAAATATTTAGATCAGCAGAACGAACGCAAGGCCGACGATGATGATCACGATATAGAAGAATTTGTACAGAAAGTAACTTGCCCTACTTGCGAAGGCGCACGCTTAAAAAAAGAATCTTTGTATTTTAAAATTGATGGTAAACATATTTACGATTTAGCATCGATGGATTTAAGTAGTTTGCATAAATGGTTTGTTGGTTTAGAGAAAAGATTATCGGACAGGCAAAATGTTATTGCTGCGGAAATACTAAAAGAAATTAGAGCCCGCATCGGATTTTTATTGGATGTTGGATTAGAATATTTAAACTTAGATCGAGTTTCGAAATCGTTATCGGGTGGGGAAGCGCAACGCATACGATTAGCTACACAAATTGGTTCGCAATTGGTGAATGTATTGTATATACTCGACGAGCCATCGATCGGATTGCATCAGCGCGATAACGAAAAATTAATTCAAGCCTTAAAAAACTTACGCGATTTAGGGAATTCTATTTTAGTTGTAGAGCACGATAAGGATATGATTATAGAAGCCGACCACGTAATAGATGTTGGTCCGGCAGCGGGAGTACACGGTGGGCAAATAGTAGCACAAGGTACACCGAAAGAAATTTTAAAATCGAAAACCGTAACGGCGCAATACATCAACGGAGAGCGAGCGATAGAAATACCGAAGAAGAGAAGAAAAGGAAATGGGGAAGTATTGAAATTAGAAAAAGCGAGCGGCAATAATTTAAAGAATGTAGATTTAGAATTACCACTCGGAAAATTTATTTGTGTAACGGGAGTTTCGGGCAGTGGAAAATCGACCTTGATAAACGAAACACTTTACCCAATTTTAAACCAATACATTTATCATTCTAAGCGAAAACCATTAGCGTATAAATCCATTAAAGGATTAGAGCATATTGATAAGGTAATAGAGATTGACCAAACACCCATTGGTAGAACACCGCGCTCTAACCCGGCAACGTACACAGGCGTATTTTCGGATATCCGAAATTTATTTGTGCAATTGCCCGAAGCAAAAATTAGAGGATACAAACCGGGAAGATTTTCGTTCAACGTAAAAGGCGGAAGATGCGAAACCTGCCAAGGTGGAGGGATGAAGGTAATTGAAATGAATTTTTTGCCAGATGTGCAAGTACTTTGCGAAACTTGTAATGGCAAACGCTACAATCGCGAAACTTTAGAAGTACGCTACAAAGGCAAATCAATTTCGGATGTGTTGAACATGAGTATAGAAGAGGCGGTACCTTTTTTCGAAAACATGCCACATATTTTACGCAAAATAAAAACCATACAAGATGTAGGTTTAGGTTATATTACCATAGGCCAATCGTCCGTAACACTATCGGGAGGAGAAGCACAACGCGTAAAATTAGCAACCGAACTATCTAAAAAAGATACGGGCAAAACCATTTACATATTAGACGAGCCCACCACCGGCTTACACTTCGAAGACATCCGCATACTGATCGGCGTGCTGAACGAACTCGTAAACCGAGGCAACACGGTTCTCGTTATCGAACACAACATGGACGTGATTAAAGTAGCGGACCATGTAATCGACATGGGCCCCGAAGGCGGCCAAGGCGGCGGCCAAATCATCTTCACAGGAACACCAGAAGAGTTAGCAAAAAGTAAAACCAGCTACACAGGGAAGTTCTTGAAAAAGGAGCTCTAAGTTGTCCCTTCGGCTCCGCTCAGGGACCGGGTGCTTTCGTCACCTAGGTTCCTGGGGCAGGCGCAAGCCCCAGCACCACACCACCATGCGCCGCTCGGCGCAAGCAATCCCCTTGAGCTAAAAGAAGTCAAGTAATCAAGTTGTCTATTCGGGGACCGATTTTCATTAGCAAGAATATAGTATTAGCAAAAAAGTTCGGATATATTTCGAACTTTTTTATTTTAGATTTAGCAAATGATAAAGTGATGAAAGCAGAAACATTTTTAAAAGAAATATTAAAACGAGGTAGTATCTCCAATGAGTTGGAATTAGAGAAGGCGTTTGTATTGGAGAGGAAACTAAGGTTGATGTCGAAAGATCATCCAGTTTTTATTGAAGAGAGAAAAGCATTACGTAGAATAATTAAATTATATGAAAGTGCAAATTGGAGTAAAAACTCAAAAATTTCTGATGAACAAATTGAATTAAGTAATAGGGCGGAGGCGAAAGCCGAACAAGAAAGAAATTTTATTGAAGTGCGAAAAGCATTGATAAAGCAAAAACTTGAAAGGCATAATATGACACAACAAGACTTAGGAGAATTGTTAGGTCATGGTAAAACATACATGTCGGAATTGATGAACGGAGTAAGCCCATTTAGTACACGAGACATTACCATATTACACCGCTTATTCAGAATTAAGCTAGAATTTTTAATGCCTGTTTCTATTTCAGCAAAGGATAAAAAAACGCTTAAATCTAAAATTGTAAAGCTTCAAAAACCCAAACTCGAAAGAGCACTAGAAACCGCTTAGTACCACATTTCTCGATTCTAGCTCTGCCTCCTCTGCGTCTCTGCGTCCTTTTCCGCATCTCCGCGCCCTCTGCGTCTTGGTCACTTAGCGTAGCCGAAGGGCTGCCTCCTCTGCGTCTCAGCGTCCTTTTCCGCATCTCCGCACCCTCTGCGTCTTGGTCCCTGAGCGTAGCCGAAGGGCTGCCTCCTCTGCGTCTCAGCGTTTATTTCTCTGCCTCCTCTGCGTCTCAGCATTTATTTCTCTGCCTCCTCTGCGTCTCTACTCCCTAAAATAGCACGATCTCTGCCAATCAGACATTCTGACATACTACATTTATCGTATTGATAGTACTAGAATTAGTAATTACCTTCGGTTGTTAGTAAATGAAATTAAAATAATAGAAGCACATAACCAAAATATTGTAGCGGATATAGACGAGTTACCGCCAATGCTAATAAGACAACGACTGTGAATAAATTGACCTAAATAAACAAATGACAACCGCACATTTAGGCACATTTGCATGCCTTAACACACGGGCGACCGCCTCGCAAGCATAAGAGCCCAAATTTATCCGCAATAAAACTGAAAAAATCTAATAATATGGATCATTTAGACATAGTACTACCAATCACACTCTTGTTTCTAGCATTTATTTTAAAACTTTCAATAGATAGGTCTATTGAAGTACCAAATTTAATTCAAGCGATTTGCGAACTTCCAGTAGACATGGAGTTTTTATCAATTTCATTTTTAATTGCATTTACAATTGGTAAAGATGCAGATACAGGTAAAGGACTATTCTTTTGTTTTGTATTCATATTCATTGCAGTAATAGTTGTTATTCTGTGGAGGAAATGCTTAAAACTATTCGAAAAAGGGAACAAATTATGGATTTTACTTCTTTGTGTAAACATTGCCTTATCTTCATTTTCATTATTTCAATCCATGAATGTCTTGCTTAAAAAAGATGTGACCAGCAATGTAAAAACAGAAATCAATTCGAAAAATAACGAACAAAATGGAAATTAATAGCATAACATTATTAGTAACTGCGGCAATTAGTGTTTTGGTTACATTGGTAGCATTCATGCTATTTCAGAATTTAAAGAAATCAAGATATGATAAAGAAAATCATAAAGCTTTGCTTGAAAGTATTCGTCATTCACTAGAAAAGCAGATGTATGGAATTAATGACAGACTAGTTTTAAATGAAGAAAGATGGAGGGATGTTAATCACTTACTTTTAAGAAAGGAGTATATAGAAAACAGTTCACCGATTAGTAAGGATAGAAAATTATACTATACTGAATTCTTAAAAG
>CAZYBY010000434.1:0-2495 GCA_964645385.1 uncultured Sphingobacterium sp. | reverse complement strand
TGGTGATGTAATTGGACCTGCTGCATTTGTAGCTGTTAGTGCGACTCTTGGTATTAACACACCTTTGTCAGTAAAATCTACATCTAAACCTGCAGATGCATCCGGACTTGCACCACTTGAATTAATACCTACATTTTGAGAAAAAACATTGGATGTTGTCAATAGTAATGCACTTAAAAAAAGCACATTTTTGATTTTTTTAAACATAGCTCTATAAGAATTTGGGTAAAAAGCGTATTAATTTGAGAGCATTGTAAATATACAAATATTATTTCAGATTTATTCTAAAATTTCCCATTCTACATAGCTAACATCAGCTTTTGCGGTTATTGTGGCTCCTTCTGCGGCAAATCTAGCTATTACTTCCTGCGAATTTGATGAGCAATTAATAATACCTTCTATTATTGCAATATTATTTGATGTAGAACCAGGGTTTGTAGTTATTGTAGCACCATCGTAAGCAGACTGATGGTAAAAGCCATTAGCTGTTGTACTTGAAGGATATGTTGAGTAAAATCTCAAAGTAGTAGCAGTTGGACCATTAATGGTCCATCTTGAGCCAATTCCTGATGTAGCTGTGAAACAAATAAAAAACTTAAATCGATAGGTAACCCCAACTTCTACAGGGAAACTTAACCCCGTAACATCAGCTAAGGTGGTATTAGTTTTAAGTACATCAGCAGTTAAAAACTTTCTGTTTTTTACAGTTTTAAATCTTTGCCATGTACTTCCATTCCAAAAATAATAACCAGGATATACATTATAAGGTGCAGTACCTGCAGTTGCGGTGTTGTAGATTAAAAGCGAAGTTGCAGGTGAAGTAATAGGGCTAGCAGAGTTTGCCGCTGTAAGCGCAATTCTTGGTACTAACAATCCTTTATTGTCGAAATCGATGTCTAAACCAGCAGATGCATCTGGTGCAGAACCTGTAGCATTTATTCCAACATTTTGAGCTTTTAGTGAGAGTGTAGATAGTAAATAGATACAAAAGCAGAATACTGCTCTTACGATAAATGTTTTCATAATAAGTGTTTAGTTGATTGATGTGCAGTAAATTTAGCTAAAATTTTGTAATTTTTGAATATTACAAAATTACATCAGCGATTTGCAAATCTTCAGGATAGGTAATTTTTATGTTTTGATGTTCGCCTTCAATCAGGTTTATCTTAACTCCAGATTTTTCTACGACCGAAGCATCATCTGTAAATTCATTTCTGAATTCCTCTTGATAAGCATTAATTAAAATTTCAGAACGAAATACTTGAGGAGTTTGAATTAAATGAATTTGATCTCTTGGTATAATATAAGAATGATCATCGTGAACTCTTCGAATAGAGTCTTTTGAAACTACTGATAATACAGCGTTTCCATGAACTTCTGCTTGTTGAAACGATTCACGGATTTTACTGATAGAAACTAATGGTCGAACAGCATCGTGAACTGCAATGATCGATTTTTGTGTAATATACTTGAGTCCATTTTTTACAGACTCAAATCGATTATTACCACCTTTTACCAATTGGTGAGGAATATTGAAATTGAATTCTTTACAGAGATTTAACCAATACTCATGATAATCTATATTCAGAACGAGAATTATCTCAATATCATCTATTGAGAATTTCTCTAAGGTATGCATGAGTATTGGCTTATGTTTGATATGCAAAAACTGTTTAGGGATTTCGGATTTCATTCGAGTTCCGCTACCACCAGCAACAATTATAGCATACTTTTTCATTTACTTATAGAATTAACATCGCGTCTCCATAACTGTAGAAACGATATTTTTCTTTTACTGCAATTTTATACGCTTCCATTACTAAATCATAACCACCGAAAGCAGATACCATCATTAATAATGTAGACTCAGGTGTATGGAAGTTTGTAACCATACAATTCGCAATACTAAAATCGTAAGGAGGGAATATGAATTTACTTGTCCAATCGTTTGCTGGCTTTAAAGTTCTGCTTGCAGATACAGATGATTCAATTGCACGCATACTTGTTGTACCAATAGCACAAACTTTCTTTTTATTTTCGTTAGCCTTGTTTACAATATTTGCAGCTTTATCTGAAATGATAAATTGCTCAGAATCCATTTTGTGTTTAGTTAAATCTTCAACCTCAACTGAACGGAATGTACCTAAACCAACGTGTAATGTTACTTCAGCGAAATCAACGCCTTTTAATTCTAATCTTTTATACAACTCTCTACTGAAATGCAAGCCTGCTGTAGGTGCTGCTACAGCTCCCTCTTCTTTAGCAAAAATAGTTTGATAACGCTCTTTATCGTCAGCAGTAGCTTTACGTTTGATGTATTTTGGAAGGGGAGTTTCTCCTAAAATTTCAATCGCTTTACGGAATTCCTCATCTGTTCCATCAAATAAGAATCTAATAGTACGTCCACGAGATGTAGTATTATCAACTACTTCAGCAATTAATAAATCATCATCACCAAAATATAATTTATTTCCTACACGGATTTTACGCGCTGG
>CAZYBY010000433.1:0-16342 GCA_964645385.1 uncultured Sphingobacterium sp. | reverse complement strand
TAAGGCATATCAACATCATCATCTTCGTTGTTTGGAAGAGAGTGAGGATTGTTAGCTACCACTGCAATATCATTTTCTTTTAAGAAATCTGCTACTAGGTATGCTTCTGTTCCGCCTAAAATTACAGGTTTAATATTGTATGATTTTGCGAATAATACTGCAGATGTAATTTCTTTTGCAGAATGTGCATTGATAAATAATTTTTTGCTACCATTGAATACTGGTTTCATCGCTTCAAGCTTTAAGTTTTTTATAGGAGTAGCTTGCTCATTATATGATTTAGCTTCATCAAAAAACTTTTTAATCATTGCCATATTTTCTGCCGATTGTTTTCTTTGCTCTTCAGCAGGAGGTGCCCACCATGCCTTACGAATACTCATACTTGGCCAATTTAATTGAGTAACGACATCCATTTTATAAGCTGCATCTTCCCAATTCCATCCATCTAATTTCATAACAGATGATGTACCTGGCATTACTCCTCCTTCAGGAACAGATAATGCAAGTAAAACACCATTCGACCTAACTGTTGGAATGATTTTAGAATCTGTATTGTATGCAATTAATGAACGAATGTTTGGATTGATTTCACCAACTTCAGCATAGTCTAATGTTGAACGAACAGCTTCAATTTCTTCTAAGCCTAAGCGACTATCGGCAACAATTAATCCGGGGTAAACATGTTTACCTTTTGCATCAATTACTTTTGCTGAAGTTTCGTTTACGTTAGAGGTAGTTACTTCTGTAATAACACCTTTATCAAATACTACTGTAGCATTTTCAAGCATCTTGCCATTACCTATATGCACCGTAGCATTTTTAATAATAACTTTTACATCTTGTTTTTTTGATGGAGCTTGAGCAAATAGCTGTACACTAAATAATGTAGCTGCTAAAAATATATATAGTCTTTTCATGAGCTTTCTCGATTAATAAATTGATTCAACTTCTACATCATCACAGTGATATAATTTCTTTTCAGGTTTGCTTGGCTTTTGAGTTGGCATACCTAATTTTTTCTCTGTTAATAATTTTTGAATGATGCGTTCTTTCTCTTTGTTCATGTCCGATCTTAATTTCAAATCTTTTTCAGCATCATAATAATCAATACCATCTACAAAAGTCTTCAATGGTTTTGCATAAATAGAAAGTGGATTGTCGTTCCATAATACTAAATCGGCATCTTTACCAGCCACAATGCTTCCAACACGATTATCGATATGAAGCATCTTAGCCGGATTAAGTGTTACAAGTTTTAACGCTTGCTCTTCTGTTAGTCCACCGTATTTAACAGTTTTCGCAGCTTCCTGATTTAATCGACGAGCCATTTCAGCATCATCAGAATTAATAGAAACATTCAATCCTTCTTTAGTCATGATTGCGGCATTATAAGGAATAGCATCAATAACTTCATACTTGTAAGCCCACCAATCGGAGAAGGTAGAAGCATTAGCTCCATGCGATTTCATTTTATCAGCAACTTTATACCCTTCGAGAATATGTGTGAAAGTATTTACAGGGAAATTAAATTGATCCGCAACTTTCATCAACATGTTGATTTCAGATTGAACATATGAATGGCAAGTGATAAATCTTTTCTTGTTCAGTATTTCAACTAAGGCATCTAACTCTAAATCTTTACGAGCATTTTTGTTTTTCTCGTATTCGCGAGCACGAGTAAATGCGTCTATGTAAACTTGCTCAACACCCATTCTAGTTTGAGGAAAACGTTCACGTTGATCATCCCCCCAATTACTTTGCTTCACATTTTCTCCTAATGCAAATTTTATAAATCCATCAGCACCTTCAAATTTAAGCTCTTCAGCATTTTTACCATAACGTAATTTTATAAGAGCCGTTTGTCCACCTACAGGATTCGCAGAGCCGTGAAGTAAATGTGAAGTTGTAACACCACCTGCTAATTGGCGATAGATGTTTACATCATCTGGATCTAATACATCTCCAATTCGTACTTCAGAAGTTACTGCTTGTGTCCCTTCATTAACACCTCTAGAAATCGCGATATGCGAATGTTCATCTATTATACCAGGGGTTAAATGTTTGCCTTTAGCATCAATTACTTTTGCTGTAGGATCATTGAAGTTTTTACCCACTGATAAAATTTTACCACCGGCAATTAATACATCAGTGTTTTCTTGAATGCCTTCTTTTTCATTAGTCCAAACAGTAGCATTTTTAATTAACCATTTTTCTGCTTTAGGTAATTGTGTAGAACCAAAAGCTGCAAACGGGAATATAATTGGTCCAACGTCTGCTTTTTCTTTTTTATCGTCTTTTTTATCATCTGTTTTTTCAGTCATTAATTTAGTACGAGTAGCAATCCATTCGATGGTATTGTTATTCATACTTCCTTGTCCAACAATTTTTAAAGTACTTCCATCAATAATAGTCCCGCTTAAACGTACTCTTTGTTTGATAGTAGAATCACTTGGTTGATATACTAATGAAACGATATTATTATTCCATGTAGTATTGATTTTAGTTTTTGTACTATCAATATTTAAAATATTCCAATCGGGTTTGTTCTTTGATCCTGAAATATCTAATGAATAAGATTTACCACCAACACTTAAAGTATAAGTACCTCTGATATCAGTTTCCTTTTCAGTTTCTATACGATGTTCTACGCCAGCAATCCAGTTTGAAAGGATGATAGCATCTTCATCTTTAAAAATATTCCCATTCGTAATAATGAAGTTTGCTTTCATTCCAGCTTTTAATTCACCAATCATTGATGAGGCATTAATCATTTGTGCTGGAGTTTTAGTTAAAGCATCTAAAGCTTTAGCTTCTGAAAGACCATTGCTAATTGCCTTGCGAAGGTTAGGCCAAAAGTCTGAGGTGTTTTTTAAATCGCTAGTTGTAATGGCAAAATTGATTTGTTCTTTTTCTAAATACCCAGCATTATAAGGTGCAAGCTCCCAATGTTTCAATTCAGCAATTCCAACCGAACGAGCATCATAAAAATCTTCTACATCATAAGCTTTAGGATATTGCAGACTGATGATTAGCGAAGCATTTATAGCTTTCAATTCTGCTAAACGTTGGTAATCGGTACCATTCGTTTTGTAGATAAAATTATAACCAAATTCTTTCGCAATTTTATTAGCACGAAACACATCATACAATTCGCTACACTCAAAAAACTTTGGTAGAGAAGCTTGTTTATTTAAAGCTTCATATGAATAATTTACTTCAGTGTTGTTTTTTGAGTACCAATTTGCATCGTAAAACGTCTGACGAAGCAATGCGATACTTCCCATTAAAGAAGAAGGATAATCTTGTGTAGATGTTCCTTTACTAAAGGAGAAATGTGAACTAACATCTGATTTTAATATTGAAGAATGTTCTTTCTCAGTATTCAAATTCACTAACACTGAAGTACCACGAGCGATACCATCTTTTTGATAAGATAAAACGGCACCAAAGCCTTGTTCTCTTAAACCACTTGCTTTATCCTCGTTTACATTGAAAGCTGTTTTTGCATCAAACTCCGGACGAATAGCTTCGTTCCAGCTGTAAGCACCTTTCTTATTACTTAAGAATTGAGGTCCACGATTTTCACCACGACCACCACGTTTAGCTTCAGGCATTCCGTAATTAGTGTTAATATCGATAAATGAAGGGTAAATAGTTTTCCCTTTGCAATCGATAACAATTGCACCCTTAATAGCAGGAGCACCGGCACCAACGCTTTCGATCACACCATTTTTTACAACAAGAAAACCATCGTTAAATTTTGTTGTAGAATTAACAATGATGTTCGCGTGAGTGAATACGTATGTATTCGGACGAGCATCCTTTACTCCATTTTCAGGAAAAGTTTCTTGAGCATACGACATTCGTACTAAAACGAATGTGCAGAGAAGAAGGGTGTAAATTTTTTTCATAAAAAATAATTTAGGAATATCTAAGATAATAGAATATTCATATTTAGCATAGTTGAATTTAACAAACATTACTGAAATTCAATAAAACATGGCATTCTAAAGCTTTGTATATCAACGATGTTACAGTCATATGTTTTTTACATAGATGTATTACACACGTTACATAAAATTAATCATCAGTTTATAGGGTCGTTGTACTTTTGGGTGTCGAAATAATAAAACAAAAATTGTTCACCTTAAATATTCAGTAAAATGAAAACGAAATTATTAAGTATGCTAATGGTCCTTATGATAGGATTGGTTAGTCAAAGTTTTGCAGGCGGTAAAGCTGCAAGTTCAAAAGCAAATGAAGAAGTAGCAAAAGTTGTAAAAGCGAAAATTCAATACCCTAGTTTCTTAAAAGCAGATGGGGTAAAAAAAGCACAGGTTTTAGTAGAGTTCAGTATCAATGAGAACGGCAAATTGAACATTTTGAACACGAACGAATCCGACAAACGAGTGAAAGAATACGTGATGGAGCAATTAGAAAACATTCAGCTTCAAGATTTAGAGATGGAAGAAGGAGAAGTTTATGTACTGAAATTGAATTTTCAATTATTATAAGAGAAACTTATCATAGTTTGACGTTTATAGGGGGCCTGTTTCTGAGAGGAAGCAGGCTTTTTTATTGCTTTTTATTGATGAATTGCAGATTCGTTCTATCTTTGAAAAAAAACACCAAAAATGGAAACCATAAAAACAATACACATCGCAAGTGCGGGACTATTCTTATTAGATTATTTAATCAAAACTATTTTGTTGTTAATAGGAAGTAGCGCATTAGAAGGTTATAAAAAAGTAACTAAAGTGCCTAGTATGATCATTAGCACTGTTTTTTTAGCAACTGGTATTTATTTAATAGCTAAAATTGGAATGGGTAATGTGGGCGGATGGTTCCATTTAAAATTAACACTAGTTGTAATTGGTATAGTGTTAGGGGTAATTGGATTTAAAAAGAACAGCAAAGCGTTAGCAGTTATTTCAACATTATTGTTTGTATATGTTTACGGACTATCTGAAACGAAGGATATTAAATTAGGAGCAGGTAAACCAAGCATGGCAGATGTAATTACTGATACTGCAAATGCAAACTACGATGTTATAGCACACGGTAAAGCTATTTACATTAATAATTGTTTGAAATGCCATGGTGATAATGGTAAAGCAATGATTAATGGAGCTTCAGACTTAACAGCATCTATGTGTGAGAACAGAGGATTAGTTGGAATTATCAGAAATGGTAGAAAACTAATGCCAGCATTTAAAGATTTATTGAACGAGCAAGAAGTAACTGCAGTTGCAGAATACGTAAAATCGTTAAGAGCACATACCGAAGAAGTAGCAACAGATTCTACTGCGGTTGATACAACGAAATAATTAATGGCAAAAAAATTATACGATACTGCTAAGAAAAAAGAGCGTGTGGTGTTGGTGGGTGTAATTACTCCCGACGAAACGGAAGAGCAGGAAAAAGAATATTTAGAAGAGTTAGCTTTTCTAGTGGAGACGGCTGGTGGTATCACAATAAAACAGTTTACTCAAAAGCTTCAACGCCCTGATGTACGCACATATGTAGGCAAGGGGAAGCTTGAAGAAATATTAGCTTACGTAACAGTGGAGGAAATAGATCTCGTTGTGTTCGACGATGAACTTACTCCTTCACAATTACGTAATATTGAAAGAGAGTTAAAATGTTTAGTACTCGATCGAAGTAATTTAATTCTCGATATTTTCGCAGGTAGAGCACAAACTGCACAAGCGAAAACCCAAGTAGAATTAGCACAAAGCCGATATTTATTACCAAGGTTAACCAGAATGTGGACTCACTTAGAGCGACAAAAAGGGGGAATTGGTATGCGTGGTCCGGGTGAAAGCCAGATTGAAACGGATAGACGTATTATCTTAAATAAGATTTCTATTTTAGAAGATCGATTAGAACAAATCGATAAACAAAGTGAAACTCAACGACGTAATCGAGGCGATTTAATTCGTGTAGCTTTAGTGGGTTATACCAACGTAGGTAAATCGACTATCATGAACATGTTGAGTAAATCGGAAGTGTTTGCTGAAAATAAATTATTCGCAACATTGGATACTACAGTTAGAAAAGTGGTGATTGAAAATGTTCCCTTTCTTCTTTCTGATACTGTTGGATTTATTCGCAAATTACCACATCATTTAATTGAGTGTTTTAAATCAACATTAGCAGAAGTTAAGGAAGCTGATATTTTATTGCACGTTGTAGATATTTCACATCCAAATTTCGAAGATCAAATAAACACTGTAAGTGAAACCTTAAAAGATCTTGGAGCATTAGACAAACCAATTATAATGGTGTTTAATAAAATAGATGCTTATACAAACGAAGATCAACCGATGAGTTTTGATGATTATAAAAGAAGTTGGATGAACAAAGTAAATGCTCCAGCTATTTTCATCTCTGCATTAAAGAACGAAAACGTTCAAGAGTTTAGAGCATTGATTTACGATAAGGTAAAATTATTGCACCAGGAGAAGTATCCTAATAATAGTTTCTTGTACTAAAAACTTTGCATCTCACTAAGCTTTCTGTACATTCCATTTAAAGTTAACAATTCAGTATGCGTTCCACGTTCGATAATTTTACCTGCTTGCATCACAATGATTTGATCTGCATATTGAATGGTAGAAAGTCTGTGTGCAATTACAACTGAAGTTCTGTTTTTCATTAAGTTTTGAATAGCTTCTTGTACCAAGCGTTCCGACTCTGTATCTAATGCTGAAGTTGCTTCGTCAAGAATTAATATCGGTGGATTTTTAAGTACTGCTCTTGCTATGGATAATCGTTGACGTTGTCCTCCCGAAAGTTTTGCACCTCTATCGCCGATATTGGTGTGATAACCATCTTCTAGTTTAGCAATGAACTCGTGTGCATTCGCAATTTTCGCAGCTTCAATTACTTGTTCTTCTGTAGCCGATTCGTTTCCAAAAGAAATATTTTTGAAAACGGTATCGTTAAACAAAATTGATTCTTGCGTAACAATTCCCATTAAATGGTTTAAGTCTGATAATTTTATTTTTCGAATATCAACTCCATCAATAGTAATGGCTCCTTCGGTAACATCATAAAAACGTGGAAGTAAATCGGCCATGGTCGATTTACCTGCTCCTGAGGCTCCAACTAATGCAATCATCTTTCCTTTTTCAACATCTAAATTGATGTTATCTAATACTTTTTTATCTGCATATTGGAAAGAAACATTCTCGTAAGAAATTTTTCCTTTGAACTCTGCAATGCTAATGGCATTAGGGTCTTCCTCAATTTTAACAGGCGTATCGAGTATCGCAAAAATACGTTCTCCAGAAGCTATACCTCTTTGAATATTCGTTAATGCAGACGATATGTTTTTAGCTGGAACTAAAATTTGTGAGTATAAAATGATATAGGTAATAAACTCCGATGCATTCAAATCAGATTTATTTTCTAACACTAATTGTCCACCGTAAAGGATAACCAATACTACCACACTTACTCCTAAGAATTCTGATATGGGTGAAGCCAATTCTCGTTTGTTCCACATCGATTTCAAAATCGAGCGGTATTGAGAATTTTGTTCATCGAATTTTTTATTTACATATTTCTGCGCATTAAATGCTTTGATAATTCTTATACCTGAAATAGTTTCTTCGATGATACTTAAAATATTACCTAATAATAATTGACCCTGCTTTGCATCTTTTCTTAAACGGCGTGAAATGCTTGTGATGACTAGTCCTGAGATAGGCAGTACGATTAAGGTAAATAAGGTTAATTGCACCGACATGGTGAAGAGTAACACTATGTAACCAACAATCATTAAGGGTTCGCGGAAGATGACTTGCACCGAACTTACTACCGAACTTTCAATTTCGTTGACATCATTTGATAAACTCGACATGATATCACCTTTACGTTGATCGTGGAAGTAGCCCACGTGTAGATTAGTAATTTTCTGATATAAGCTTTCGCGAATATTTTTCACCACGTAAGTTCTCATATTCGTCATAACTCGTTGCGACCAATATTTGAAAAGGTTTGCAAAGAATACAGAGATTATAATGATGGCACAAACGAATTGAAGAGCACCACTTTGTCCGTATGCTGAGAATATTTTATAGAAGTAGTAGTCGAAAATACCTTTAGCATAATCGAGGCTCATACTGAATGTTGGCTCAGTTACTACTTTAGTGGTTTCTACTTTTTCAAAAATTACATTTAAAAGAGGAATCAACAAAGAGAAGTTTGCCAAGCCAAATACTACGGCTAAAATTGCCAAAACAGCGTATTTGGGCACAAAACGGTTTAATGGCCGAGCAAAAGCAAGTATTTTAAAATAGACTTTCATGAATTCAATGCAAAATAATACAAATATTTCAATACCTAGAAGATAATTAGAATAGTATCTTTGTTTTTGTATATGATAAGCATAATAACTGCCGTACATAATCAGCTGGGCATTAATAAGATATTTTTAGAATACCTCAAAAAGTACACCCATCACCCGTATGAATTAATCATTATTGATAATAATTCGACGGATGGCACTCGAGAGTTTTTCAAAGAGAATGGTGCAATTGTAATAGAAAACGATGCCAATTACTCTTATCCATACACACAGAATCAGGGAATTAAAATTGCCAAATACGATGTGTTCGCCTTTTTGAACAACGATATAACTGTTGCGCCGAACTGGGATAAGAATATCTTAGAAGCGATGAAAGCCAATGCTCTAGATGTAGCTACAGTATGTGGAATTGAGCGTTTAGAAACGAAAGAGAAAACAAAAGAATATGGCAGAAAATGGAAACGCATTAAAAATGTTATTTCATTTTTCAATAGATCAGGAACTAGTTTCAGGCTGATGCATAAATTGATGTATGGAAATTGGGAACAGTTTTCGGAAGCAAGGCATAAAGAGTTTGGAAACAAATGTATTGAAGGATTTGTTGGTAATAGTGTAATCTTTACCCGTAGAGCATTGGATTTATTGGGTTTGTATGATGAACGAATTCAGGCAGCTGATTTTGATTTATATGTTAGATCGAAAAAAAGATTTTTAGAGCATGGTGATATAAAACCATGTCATATTGCTTTAGGAGTTTATAATCATCATTATATACGAGTTACTTTAAAATCGAAACCACCTGTATTTGCAGATGCATCGAAGATGATTAAATTAGAAGATAAATGGACAGCTGAAGAGCTAGCATTGTATATGAAAGACAATGTAACTACTTGATAAGAAGAAAATGGAATCGAAAAGACAACAAAAGTTTTCGCGAGTAATTCAAAAAGAGTTAAGCGAAATATTTCAAAGAGAAGGATTATCTTTTCATGGAAATACAATAGTGACGATAACGATGGTGAGAATTTCTCCAGACTTATCTGTTGCCAGAATTTACTTGAGTTTATTTAATTCAGATAACAAAGAACAATTGTTGGCAGAAATTAAATCTCAAACTAAAGAGATACGTTATAAATTAGGTGAACGTATTCGTAATCAAGCACGAATTGTTCCACATTTAGAATTTTTTATAGATGATTCTATGGAATATGTTTCTAGAATGGATCAATTGTTCAATAAAATTAATAAAGAAAAAGAAGAGGGAGAATGAAAACTATAATTCGCGAACCAGCAAATTTCTACACACATATTATTCCAGCATTATTAGGTTTCCCTGCGGGTTACTTTTTATTTATGAAAGCAAGTACTCCACTCGGTGAGTTCTCTTCGGTATTGTATTCGGTGTGTTTTATTTTATTATTTGCTGCAAGTGGATTGTATCATGGAATTCCTAAAACTGAAGCAGGTATAAAAGCTTGGAGAAAAATTGATCATGCAAGTATTTACTTAATGATTGCAGGAACTTATACTCCAACATTAATTGCATTGTACACAGGTTGGGTATTCTGGACCTTATTAATATTACAATGGGGAATTGTAATCTTCGGAGTAACTTCAAAATTATCTGGCAAAATGATGCATCATAAACAATCGCTTTATTTGTATTTAGCGATGAGTTGGATGGCTGTGCTTGGTATTAAAACATTATATGTAGAATTACCTTTCAATGCGTTGTTCTTATTATTCGGAGGTGGTGCATTTTACACTTTTGGTTCATGGGTTTATCACATGGATAAACAAAAACCTAATAAAGGATTTCACGAAATCTGGCATCTCTTTGTAGTCGGAGGTGCTGCATGTCATTACTTTTATACTTACTATTATATCGTGTAAATAAAGTATTCTTAAATAAAAAAAGCCAAGTATTACTTGGCTTTTTTTATTTTAAAAATATTGATAGTTAATCTAAACTTGCTGTAACTAATCTCATAAATTCCGCTCTAGTTTTTTCGTTTTCAAAAGCACCAGTAAATGCAGATGTTGTGGTAACTGAATTTTGTTTTTGAATTCCACGCATGCTCATGCATAAATGTTTACATTCTATTACTACGGCTACTCCAGCTGGATTTAAAGTATCTTGAATACAATCGCGAATTTCATTGGTTAATCGTTCTTGAACCTGTAATCTACGAGCGAAAGCATCTGCTACTCTAGGTATTTTACTTAATCCTACGATATGACCATTAGGTATATATGCGATATGTGCTTTACCAAAGAAAGGTAGAAGATGATGTTCGCATAAAGAATAAATCTCAATGTCTTTAACAATTACCATTTGAGAGTAATCCTCTTTAAACATAGCAGATCTAAGAATCTCTGCAGGGTTAACATCATATCCGTGCGTAAGGAATTGTAAAGCTTTGGCAACACGCTCTGGTGTTTTAAGTAATCCTTCTCGAGTAGGATCTTCTCCTATATCAGATAAAATTGATGAATAGCTTTTTGCAATAGAGTCTATTTTTTCAAGATTATAATTATCTATTTTACGATAACCATCCATCTCGTTTTCCTCTGTCATGTTGTTGTGATTTTTCATTTTATCCGAAATATTCTACAAAGTTATTTTCTGTTTCGAACAATTTTACGCTGTGTAAAAATGCACCCTCTTTTTCGATAGGCTTTACCAATTGATTCCAAATTTCTTTTGCAAGAACTTCTGTAGAAGCCATTTTGCCTTTCATGAAATCAACATCTAAATTAATATTCTTGTGATCTAATTTATCAATAACTTCAGTATTAATAATATCTCTTAGGAATTTTAAATCGATAACAAATCCAGTTTCAGGATTTATTTCCCCTTTCACGGTTACAAATAAATCATAATTATGTCCGTGCCAGTTTGGATTAGAACATTTGCCAAAAACAGCTTTGTTTTTTTCTTCAGTCCATTCCTCTTTGTAGAGCTTATGAGCCGCGTTGAAATGTTCTTTTCTAGTAATATATATCATTTTGGTGTTTTGTAATGCAAATATATAACACAATTTCTATAATCATGTTTTAGTGATTAACTTAGTATTTTAATTTAAGATGAAAATATTAGTAGTTGTAGCAACAGAGCCAGAATTAAAGGGTTTAAAAGCATTATTACCAGCTGAAGCTTTGTCTGCTGTAGATTTTTTAATTACTGGAGTAGGAATGGTTAATACTACTTTTGAGCTAACCAAAGCCCTGCTTTCATCTAAATATGATTATGTAATCAACATAGGAATTGCAGGTAGTTTTGATAGAACAATTGCTTTAGGTGAAGTAGTTTGGGTTCGAAAAGAATTATCTTCAGAAATGGGTGCAGAGGATGGTGATGAGTTTTTATCGCTTATTCAATTAGGATTGCAATCGCACGATGATTTTCCATTTGAATGGGGCGAGTTAAAATCTCCTTTGCTTCCAGAAATAAATACATTAGCTCATCTTAAACAAGTAAGAGGTATTACTGTGAATAAAGTTCATGGAAATGAAGATAGTATTCTAAAAACAAACATGCATTTTAGTCCGCAAGTAGAAAGTATGGAAGGTGCTGCAGTATTCTATGTAGCTTTAAAAATGAATGTACCTTGTATTCAAATTAGAAGTATTTCTAATTATGTAGAAAGAAGAAATAGAAATGCTTGGCAGATTCCATTAGCGATAGAGAATATTTCTAAGCAATCGTATTTGTTAATTCTAGAATTATTGGGGATAAAATAATTCTCAATTATTATTTCAAACTAACATTCAAACCAATTGTCAATCGATTAATATTTATTCGATCAAACCCAAATAATTCCATATCAGCTCCACTTCCACCTGAATTTACAGAAGTAACTTTATTCAACTTACAAGCTCTATACTTCACTTGAAATGATAGCCCAATATTATTATGAATTATATTTTCATAGCCTAATCCACAAGAGAAGCCTGATTTATTTCCGAAAACATCAAACGTGCTATTATTTAATTTGCTTGCATCATCGAAAAAATTATGGTCATATGATCCAAACAATTTGATATTCATATTTTCAATCACAGGAATTTTATAGTATAATCCAGGTGATAATGTATGAATACTTACTTCCTCTTTAATATCAATAATATATGTTTGAAATTGGTAAACGAATTGATAATCATTTTTAACTGCGTTTGATTTAAAATAATCGTATCGTAAACTTAATCCTATTTTTTCGTTAAAGCTATGTTGAACTTCTGCATGTAAACTAACTGCATTCGACAAATCGCGGTAGAAATCTTTGAAATCTGGGTCATCGTCATCATATAAATTAAATAACATCGTATAACCAATACCAACATTAAAGGTGGTTTCTTTTAGTGGTTTCTTAGATGTGGAATTTAGGTTATTAATATCATTTACAAAATAATTCGTTTCAACCTTTAAAATGCTGTTATTGTTTAATGCTCTTGATTGTATAGTTCCGTTAATATTGATTTTATACAATGTAAAGGAACCTTGTTGTGAAATTATTTTACATTGAATAGAATCTCTATTATTTGTAACAATTAAATCCTGAGAAAATAAATTATTACAAACAAATAAGAAAAATATTATAAATAGTTTTTTCATTTAATAGGTTATGAGATGCTTTCTTTAATGGTTTCACTTGCTTTCTTACTTTGTGCAGAAGTTAACCATCCTGTAATAATACTCAACACCATAACTGTTGCAAAAACTAAAAGTAAATCTGAATATATAAATTTAACAGGATATTTCTGAATTAAAAATTCTGCTGAGCCCCCAATAGTTATTAATCCATATTTATCTTGAAGATATACAAATACAACTCCAAGCACTAATCCTATTATCAAACCTATAATGGCTATTAATAAACTTTGAATAAAATATATTTTTCGAATAGAAAAATCGTCCATTCCCATAGCTCTTAATAAAGCAATGTCTTTTTTCTTATCAATAATTAACATCGTTACAGCTCCAATGATATTACAAATAGCTACTGTAAGTATTAATGTTAGAATTAAATATACTGCCCAACGCTCTGTATTTAGTACTTTGTACAAAGTTTCGTTGAGTTGATATCTGTTTTTGATTTCAAATCCTTGAGGTAATTTTTTGCTCCATTCATTTTGAATGCTTAGCATTTCTTTTTCTGAACAACCATAAATTTCGAATCCATTAATGGAATCATTTTTTTCAAATAAATCTTGAGCAAATAAAATTGATGTATAAATGTATCGCTCATCTAAATCTTGTTGAACACTGAATATTCCTGATGGATAAAAATATTTCTGATGAACTGATGAATTAGGATCTAAGTTTGATGTTGAAAGATTTGCTTTTGGTGCAATTACATCAATATGCTGAATTGTTTGGGAAATATCTATTCCTAATGCGTTGGTAATTCCATTCCCCATTACAGCATAATCTGCTAAGGAATCTTTAAAGTAGAAATCACCTGCAATAAGC
The DNA here is from genome assembly GCA_964645385.1 of uncultured Sphingobacterium sp. GTDB lineage: Bacteria > Bacteroidota > Bacteroidia > Sphingobacteriales > Sphingobacteriaceae > CAJBVG01. Next base: position 2,555 of record CAZYBY010000433.1, on the reverse strand, counting down.
ACAGAATCTTTCTCTTTAATTTTAAAGAACTCTTTTGAAACTCCTTTAACTATGGTATAATATGGATTATTCTGGTACCTTAATAATGCTTGGTCCTCTAGAACATTAACTCCAATATATTTTTGAGTATCTAAACTTCCTTTTAATTCTTTAATCTGATTTGGATGAAAGAATGAGTCGTTAGTTTTGTAAACTTTTAAATCTGGACTTAATTTTTGATAATAGATTAAGTTTAATTCTTCAAAGCCATTAAATACAGATAGAATTATAAATAAAGCAGCCGATCCCACACATACGCCAATTACCGATATTATAGAAATAATATTGATGGCTTGTGTAGATTTTTTTGAGAATAGATATCTCTTCGCAAAAAAATAGGATAGCTTCATGTTAATTGTTTACAAATGGGTTATATATTTTTTCAGAACCAATGGTTGTTTGTGGACCATGTCCCGGATACACAACCGTTTCATCAGGTAAGATATATAATTTTGTTTTTATAGAACGAAGTAATGTTGCATGGTCACCTCCTGGTAAGTCGGTACGACCAATACTTCTGTAGAAAAGCACATCTCCTGCAATGGCAAAATGTTGTTCTTTGCAATAAAATACTACACTTCCGGGGCTATGACCAGGGCAGAATAACACTTCTAATTTATCATCACCGAATTGAATAATATCCCCTTCTTTTAATATTTCAGTAGGCTCTGGGGCTTGTTGATACACAAATCCGTAATTTGAGGCATATGTACTTACAGCTCTAAATACTGGTAACTCCTCGGCATGTAATTGGGTTTTTAGACCGAAGGTTCTGTAAATGAATTCACATCCTAATACATGGTCTATGTGTGCGTGCGTGTTAATTAATAGCTTTAAAGTGATTTTTTCGGCACTTAAAAAATCTAATAGTTCCTTTTGTTCATAAGGTTCATAACATCCCGGATCTATTAAAACACCTTCATTTTGCTCATTAATAAGCAAATAGGTGTTTTCTTGAAATGGGTTAAACGTAAAGGTTTTAATTTTTAACATAAACAAAAATGATAAAAATTTGTACATCTAAGGGCATCCTGCAAAATAAATCCTTAATTTTAATGTTCTATTTTTAACGAAAATACATGCTGAATAGAAAACTGAGGTATATCATAATATTGGTGATGCTATATAGCTTTTCACCTTTATGGGTATTCTCTCAGGCCCAAGGTACTCAAACCGATTTCGGGAAAAACAGAATTCAGTACAAAGATTTTCAATGGTTCTATTATCGATCGCCACATTTCGATACTTATTATTACAAGGATGGTAAGGAGCTTGGTGCAATGGTTGGTAAAATCGCGGAGCAAAATCTAAAGCAGATTGAAGATATTCTTGATTATAAATTAGAAGGAAGAATTAAAATATTGTCGTACAATAAATTCTCCGACTTAAAACAAACGAACCTAGGATTAATAACCGATCAACAACAAAATACTGGTGGACTAACTCAAATTGTTGGCAATAAATTGTTCATTTATTTTGATGGAAATACGATTGAACTTCAAAAACAAATTCGAAAAGGAATTGCTCAAATTTTAATTTCTGAAATGTTGTATGGTGGAAATATTCAAGAGAAAGTTTCTAATTCAACATTGTTAACTCTTCCCGATTGGTTTTTGCCTGGTTTAACTTCTTATCTATCTGAAGAGTGGAATATTCAAATAGATAATGATCTTAAAGACGGAATTTTAAATAATCGTTTTAAAAAGTTTAATCGTATTGCAGAAAGTGATGCTGTTGTAGCTGGACATTCTATCTGGAAATATGTTGTTGATAATTATGGTGTGGCTTCAATTTCTAATATTGTTTACATGACAAGGGTAAACAAGAATGCAGAAAATGGTTTCACTTACATTATTGGTTTAGATTTTAAAGAACTTGGCCCGAAGTGGTTAGAATACTATCAAAAATTATATAAATACGAAGACACTAATAAAGAACTTCAAAATCCCAAAGAGCGATTTATACATAAGAATAAAAAACGTTTTGGTAAATTAAATTATATTCAATTTGCTGTTTCTCCAGATGGAAAGCAATATGCTTATATCATTAATAAAGACGGGCGTTACAAGGTATATGTATATAATTTAGTAACGAATAAAACCCAAAAAGTATTTCAGTGTGGAATGAAATCTGTTGCTTTCTTACAACAAGGAAGCACTCCAATTCTAACATGGCACCCTAGTAGTTTCTTGTTGGCTGTTGCTTATGAAAAAAACAGCATGCCTTTTGTTCAGATTATAAATCTTCGAGATAAAAAAGAGAGTGTACAAGTGAATATGTATAAGTATGAGAAGATTTTAGATTTCGATTATTCTAAAGATGGAAGAAAATGGGTTTTGTCTGCTTTGAGAAATGGTCAGTCTGATATTTATGTTTATGATATTCCATCTAGAAGAGATGATCAAATAACTAACGATTGGTACGATGATTTGAATCCTAGATTCGTTGAACGCACAGATCAAATTATTTTTAGCTCTAACCGTGTTGAAGATACATTAAGAAATGTTGCTTACACT
>CAZYBY010000432.1:0-7969 GCA_964645385.1 uncultured Sphingobacterium sp. | reverse complement strand
CCTCCCTAGGATCATTGAACAACTTATCCATTTCAGATTTTTCGTTGCGAAGATCGATTTTTTCCATGAGGTACCATTTCTTACGCTTAAATTTTAGTCCATCGTAAGATAAATCCGGTCCGTAGAATTCGTACATACCTAATTGTGTGGCGTTCGGGCAAGCAAGGTGATCATATACAATCCATTTTTTAGAAGGAAGGTAACGAAGCATCATAGATACTGTTCTGGCGTATTTAAATATTACTCGAGTTTTTACAGAATCACCATAGTTGAAAATAGGAGCCCCAAAAACAGGTTTACCTTCTTTATCAAAACTTAATACATCAATAACTTTTTGATTTATTTTGATATTATCACCTTTCCAGCCGAGTAAAATATACTGTTTGTTTTTGGGTGATTTCTTTGTTTCTGCGATGGTGTAATAATGTGCCCCATACCACGAATCTTTATTAAGTATGGTATCTTCTGCTTTAGGTATATACCTCGAATTATCGAATAGGGGGTAGAGTTCTAGCTTTTCTTTATTATTTTTTTGGATAGCACCATAATATCTATAACTTCCATCATCTGAATATAAATGCCAAGTGAAAATTCTAAAAACCTTATCTTGAGATTTTAAAATCGAAACTGAAATCACTGAATCAAAAGGATACTCGAAAGAGTTCGGCATTTTAAGTGTAGCCACTAGTGTTTTAATGAACAGGTTATTCGAATTCCTTCTAACCACTTCATCTGTACTATTAATAATTTTTGCGGATAAACTTTTTAAAGAATCTTCAAATATTCGAAATTTTGGATCGAAATTTTGAGCAGTAGATTGAGCCTTTGCTGAGGTAAGGAATGTGATTAAAGATATGGCTAGAATTGTGCTTTTAAAGTTCATAATATCTGTTAGCTGGTAACTGGTAACTGGTATCTGGTATATGGTTCCCGATAGCTATCGGGAACGTATAAAAGTAAGAAATTTATTTATACAAAATATGTTCCCGATATCTACCAGCTACCAGTTACCATCTACCAGTTACCAGTTACGAGTTACCAGTTAAGCTTTCTCAATCACTATCGCCGAAGCGCCACCACCTCCGTTGCAAATACCTGCAACACCAATTTTAGCATTGTTTTGGTTTAATACAGAAATAAGAGTTACGATAATTCTAGATCCTGAACTTCCTAGTGGATGTCCTAACGATACTGCACCACCGTTAACATTTACTTTATTAGCATCTAATTTTAATTCTTGATTGTTTGCTAAAGAAACTACTGAGAATGCTTCGTTAATTTCATAGAAATCAACATCAGCTGCAGTTAAGCCAGCATGTGCAATTGCACGTGGAATAGCTTTAGATGGAGCAGTTGTGAACCATTCTGGAGCTTGTTGTGCATCAGCAAATCCACGGATAATAGCAAGAGGCTTAATACCTAAAGCATCAGCTTTTTCTTTACTCATTAACACTAAGGCAGAAGCACCATCATTTAATGTTGAAGCGTTTGCAGCTGTTACTGTTCCGTCTTTTTTAAATACTGGTTTTAAGCCAGGGATTTTATCAAATTTTACAGCTTTATATTCTTCGTCTTCAGCAATTACTGTTACACCTGCTCTTGTTTCGATTTCTACTGGAGCAATTTCTGCATTGAATAAACCTTTTTCCCAAGCGGCTTGAGAACGTTTGTATGATTCGATTGCAAATGCATCTTGATCTTCTCTAGAAATTTTGCATTCCGTAGCACATAATTCTGCAGCAGAACCCATATGGTAATCGTTGTATACATCCCATAAACCATCGCGAATTAATCCGTCGATTGCTGTTTGATGTCCTAGTTTATAACCTGTACGAGCTTTGTCTAAATAATATGGAACATTACTCATGCTTTCCATACCACCTGCAACAACTACGTCATTGTCGCCAAGTTGAATTGATTGTGCTGCTAACATTACAGCTTTCATGCCTGAAGCACAAACTTTGTTAATTGTAGTAGAAGGAATATCTCCTAAACCAGCAAACTTTGTTGCTTGAGTTGCTGGAGCTTGTCCAACATTCGCTTGAAGCACATTACCCATGTAAACTTCATTGATTACTTTGGCATCGATTCCTGCTCTTTTAACAGCTTCTTTAATGGCGATTGCACCTAGTTTAGAAGCTGATAATGAAGCTAATGCTCCACCAAAACTTCCCATCGGAGTACGAACTGCCGATACGATATAAACTTGTTTCATTTTAATTGATTTTTCGTGTTTGTGAGGCAAAAATAGGAATATTATTTCCTAATTTAGCATGATGTCGATACAAGCACCAAAATCCACCTTACGTCAGAATATTATCAAATATTCTTTGATGTTTATATGCGTTTGTATAATCGTTATTTCACTACCTAAAGGCAGAAAATTCAAGTATGAATTCGATAAGGGTAAACCGTGGATGCACGAGCAATTAATTGCTCCTTTCGATTTCGCTATTGAAAAGAGTAAAACTGATGTGGAGCTTGAAAAAAGAGAGATTTCTAATCAATTACCTGCTTATTATGAGTTTAACGAAGATGTTGAGAAAAATAGCCTAGTCCTATTTCGTAATGAGTTCTATAACTTATGGTTAGCGAAGTATGCTTCTATTGATAAATCAAATTATCGTAAAACGCTAAACCTTGGAGAGAATATTCTCCTTTCTCTCTACAATAAAGGTATAATATCTTTAGTTAGCGTAGGTAATTCTACTACCTTACCAGATCTTATTTATGTAGTTCGAAACAATGAAGCTCGTCCGACAAGTATTAGCGCTTTACTGAATTACAATCAAGCTATTGCAGAAATACATACTTCCATTTCTAATGCAAGTAATGATATAGATACTACAGTGCTTTCAGCTGCTTTACAGCAATCGCTAGTAGAAAATATTATTTACAATGAAAGTTTAAATCAGAAAATTCTAAAAGAGAAGCTTGCCAATATTTCTGAATACCGCGGAATGGTTCGCTCTGGTGAACTTATTGTTGATCGTGGTAGAATGGTGGATCAACAAATTTACAATGTGCTTGAATCACTTAAAAAGGAATACGATAGACGCCTTGGGATACTAGGTAATAAATATATTGTCAGTCTCGGACAAGGAATCTTAGTAGGATTAATTCTTACCTTACTCATGGTATTCTTATCGATGTTTCGAAAAGATATTTATGCCGACATCCGTAAGATGTTCCTTATTTTACTAATCGTTACTTTCATGCTAGTAGTATTATCATGGTCGTTGAGATTGAATTTACCTAGCCTATATTTTATCCCTTATTGTATTGTTCCTATAATTATTCGAGTAATTTTTGATACACGTTTAGCACTCTATATTCACTTGCTAGTAGTAGTGGTAGCTGGCTTCTTCGTGCCGAATGGTTATGAATTTATATTCTTGCAAATTACTGCGGGTATGGTTGCTATCAACAGCATTAAAAACTTATTGAAGCGTTCTCAATTCCTTTTATCTGCCTTATTAATTTACACAACTTATATCGTCGGATATATTGGTATTTCTATTATTCACGAAGGTTCGTTTTTAAATATAGATTGGGCTCATTTACTTTGGTTTTTAGTGAGCGTAGTTTTATCGCTAATCGCATATCCATTAATTTATGCTTTCGAGAAATTATTTGGCATAACTACAGAAGTAACTTTAATGGAATATACCAATATCAATAATCCATTATTACGAGAGCTTTCTTACAAAGCACCGGGTACATTTCAGCATTCATTACAAGTAGCGAATTTAGCAGAAGCAGCAATATTCGAAATCGGAGGAAATGCATTACTGGTAAGGGCGGGAGCATTATATCATGATATTGGTAAAATGGAAACGCCTCAATATTTTATCGAAAATCAACAACAAGGAAGCAACCCACATGATGATCTTCCGTACGAGGAAAGTGCAAAAATTATTATCCGACATGTTTATGCTGGAATAGAAATCGCCACTCGTCATCAATTACCTAAAGACATCATCGACTTTATTCGTACTCACCACGGGAACTCTCGTGTCGATTATTTTTATCAATCTTTTTTGAAAAATTACCCTGAAGCATCTGTTAACGAAAATATATTCAGATATCCAGGCCCGATTCCATTCTCTAAAGAAACAGCAGTTCTAATGCTAGCTGATAGTGTAGAGGCTGCATCACGAAGTTTAAAACAACAAGATGCTAAAACCATTTCAGAGATTGTTGAAAAAGTAATTGATTATAAAATTCAACAAAAACAACTTATCAACGCCGACATTTCCATTAAAGAAATTCATCGTATAAAACATCTATTTAAAGAGATGTTGATGAGTATTTATCATGTTAGAATAGAATACTAGTTCGAATTTCCGAAATTCCGAAATCGGATTTGACCAATTGATTCTTTGACTACTTGACTTCTAGAAAAATTATTAAGTATTTAATATTATAATTATTTTCAGTAGTCCAATAGTCCAGCAGTCCAATAGTCCAGCAGTCCAGTAATCAAGAGTTCCGCAATCTATTCCCAATCCTCTTCTTCGCAGGTTCGGGCAGATTTCGTTTTAAAATATTGATACTAGCATTCAGTTCGAATCCGATTAGTAAAATTAGGGAGTTTAGGTAGAGCCAAATCATAATAACGATAAGGGTTCCGATTGATCCGTACACTTTGTTATAGCTATTGAAATTGTTCACATAAAAGGCAAAGCCTGATGAACTAACTATAGATAATACAGTTGCGAGTGTTGCGCCAGCAGAAAAGAATCTGAATTTTTTTGCAGTAGCCGGACCGAAATAATACAATGTAGAAATTACACTGAAAAATAGAAGTAATATGATTATCCAATTTACTAATAGCAAGGAGTATTTTGCTAAAGCTCCGTGTATAATTTCTAAGGTTTCTAATTTATTGATAATGAAATTTCCGGCGATAATTAAACTCACTCCAAATATCAACATGATAGAAAGAATGATGGTAAGAACAATTGCAGTTCTGCGTTTCTGCCAGCCTTTACGCTTATCTGTTATTAGTGATGCTTTGTTGAAGTTTCTCATTAAAGCCATTAATCCATTCGACGAAAAGAATAATGCCGCCACAAAACCGAAGGATAATAATCCTCCATTCTTGTTTTTAATAATGTCTGTTAAGGTTGATTGTACTGCTTCGTAGGCGTTTGCTGGTAAAACTTGTCCGAGTAAATTCAACAACTGATCCTGAAAATTCGCTATAGGAATATAGGGGATAAGAGTGAATAAAAAAATGGTAGCTGGAAAAAGGGCTAAGAAAAAAGAGAATGCTAAGGAAGTAGATTTCGTATTCAAATGTTCTTTTCGAATCTCTTTGAAAAAGAAATCGAGCACGGTATATATTGGCAAACCATCGAATCCGATTAAACTTGTACGTTTACTCTTATCGACGACCCGCTCAACAAATGGCAAATGCCATAACCATGCTTTCAATTTATTCATAAAACACTTTTATTTTATCCATAAATTCTGGCGGACCAACCGTTGGTCGTTTGGTTTCTATGTTTACGAATACTAAGGTTGTTTCACCTAAATTGATAAGTTCCCCCTGCTCGTTATAAAGCTCGTAGTTGAAAATTATTCTTGTAGAAGGTAATTGCTTCACTAATACTTTTATGGTAATCTCATCATCATAATACGCCGGTTTAATGTACTTGCATTTTAATTCTAACACAGGCATCATTATTCCAGTGCTTTCCATCCATTTATATGTCAAGCCAAGTTTACGTAACATCTCCACACGAGCAACCTCGTAAAACTCTGCGTAATTCCCATAGTAAACGTAGCCCATTTGGTCCGTTTCTCCGTATCGTACTCTTATTTTTGTTTCGCTTGTAAACACTTTGTTAATATGTTAATTTGTTAATATGTTAATGAGCACACGCCCTTCGGCTCCGCTCAGGGACCGATTAGCACATGAGCAAATGTACTATCATTTCATTATTCTTCTTTTCGTTAATGCTTGCTGGAACTTTCTTGCATTTGCTTGGTGTTCAGCTACTGTACTTGCAAAATTATGATACCCTGAGAAATCTTCTTTCGCGCAGAAATAAATATAATTATGCTTTTCGTATGATAGTACTGCATCTATAGCAGCAACTGAAGGCATACATATTGGTCCGGGAGGCAATCCTTTATACATGTATGTATTGTATGGGGAATTGTATTGAAGCATTCTGTTCAACACTCTTTTAATTCCGAAATCTCCTATCGCATAAATCACCGTCGGGTCTGCTTCCAATTTCATATCTCTATTCAATCTATTCATGTAAACTCCAGCTACTCTTTTTAATTCAGAATTTACTAGTGCTTCTTGATCTACAATAGAGGCTAATACACTTACTTCGATCGGACTTAATCCAATTTTTTTTGCTTTCGCTATACGTTCATCATTCCAGAATTTCCCGTACTCATCATGCATCTTAGTGATGAATTTTTCTGCAGATGTATTCCAGTAAAATTCATACGTATTAGGAATAAACATACAGAAGATATTTTCCTCATCGAATCCAAGTGTACGCAAAAGATCCATGCTGTCTAGCATACTTAAAAACTGCGTAGAATCTACTTCTAATTGTGAACCTATATATCCTGCAAAATCTTTCTTTAATCGAATATTTTGAAATTGAAGTTTAATTGGGTCTTGCTTACCTGCTCTCAACATTCTAACCAATTCCACATTACTCATCCCTTTGGATATTTTATATTTACCTGGCTTGATATTTTTATATTTCATTCGCTTTGCTACCCAAGCAAATGTTTCTGTGTCGGCAATAATATTTTCACTCTTCACTATATTCATTACATCCTCAAACGTAGAATTTGTTGGAATGTATAAATATTCATCTTCTGTATTGGTAACATTCGATTTGAATAGGGTATTGTAATAATGCAAAGCCGTACCACCAACACTTAGGAGTACAACTAAGAGAATTATTCGAATAATCTTTTTATTTTTCTTCATCATGCATTTATCATTTTTAAGGCTTGTTTTGCCTTTTCATTTGATGGGTTTCGTTTTAATATTTTCAATATAAGCTTTTTAGCTGAAGCTCTATCATTTTTTAACATGTAGATGCTTGCTTTGTTTAATAAAGCTTGTTCGTAATCTGGATCTAACGCAATTGCTCTATTTAATAATACTTCAGCCTCTTGAACTCTATTCTCGTGTAAATATATATATGCTAAGTTAGATAAGGCTTGAACGTATTTAGGATTCTCATTGCAAATGAATTCAAAACTCGATTTCGCTAAGGGAAAATCATTTACAGCCATCGCCATAACCCCCAATTTATTTCTGAATTCTAAATTATAAGGAGCATTATCTACAGCCGATTTTATATAATTGATGGCTTCTTTACTTTCATTTAATTGATAAAATGATTCTGCAATTCTATATAATGTCCAAGAATCTTTACTATACAATGCTGCTTGTTCTTTCGCCTTATTTGCTACAGCCTTGTAATCATTTTTCAAATAATACATTCTAATGATATTCTCAAAAAAATGAACAGGAGAGTAGTTCCCTTTTTTATTGAAATAGATGTTTGCGGAGTCTAAATACTCTGCCTTGTTTTCAAATTTTTCGAAATAAGATAAGTAAGCTTCGCCAATAGTATGGTTATCAGGATTTGAATTATTAATTGCAGCTAAGCCTACAAATGTTTTAATTTCTTCTTTCTCTTTATTTTTTAAAGGAATTTGAATTTTGTGGTCGTGTACAGTAACGTGAGGTATATCAATAGTTCCAGAGCTTGGCATATGACATTTCCAGCAATTATCATTATTGACTTTTCGAGCATCCATTTTCTCTGTACACAATTTTAAACTTGCGTATTGTTTGTTTCCATGACAACTTTTACAAGTGTTATTGAATTGCTCATCGCCAGTTACTTTAACACTCACATGTGGATTGTGACAAGAGATACAGGTGAAAGACGAATATTGAGAATTATCGTAAATG
>CAZYBY010000431.1:0-18426 GCA_964645385.1 uncultured Sphingobacterium sp. | reverse complement strand
AAATGCACATCGAAAGCAAATCTTGCTTGTCACGTACAGCGTAGTTCTCTTGGAACTCCTTAATCCTGTCGTTTACAAGCTTAGCAGCTTTCCGAACGTTCTCCTCATCCTCACTATTTATTTTTAAAGGATAAACCCTATCGGCAATATTAATTTTAATGGAAATTTCTCCCATCTGTTGTTTTTAAACCTATTGTTATTTACTCAAAACAGATATACATTTATCTATTTCTCGCACAAAATCGTTAATTTTCGTCTTAATGTCAAGTGTCTTTTCATCCGTAACAGCGACGCTTTTAGCTAATTTAAGGATACGATGCTTCTCCTCCAAGTCTTTAAGCTCTGCTGATAATTCTGAAAATCTTTTACGTAATTGTTCATTATCGCCTAATAGAAGATCATTCTGCTCTTTTAGGGCATCACAATACTCCATGAGCATATCTACTTTTTTCTCTATGCTATCTAGGTTCTTCAAGTTACGATTTTCTAATTTCTGCGCCGACTTCTTTCTCGTACGACTTTATTAATTTATCCATTACACCATCAATTACTTGATCTTGTAATGTTTTTTCATCATCCATCAGGATAAAGCTTAGGGCATACGATTTCTTACCTTCTGGTAATTTGTCTCCCTCATATACATCGAATATATCAATATTTCTCAATAATCGTTGCTCAGCCTGATTAGCAATTTTCTTTAATTGCTCAAACGTAACCTCTTTATTAATTAACATTGAAAGGTCTCTTCGCACTGATGGATACTTCGGAGCTCCCTTATATTCTTTCTTACGTTTCGCAATTTGCGACATTAATATGTTAACATTAATATCCGCAAAAAACACTTCCTGGTTGATATCAAATTGTTTTAAGGTCTTCTTCGCAATGGAAGTTACCTTAATTATTTCCATTTTCCCTAAGAAATATGCAAAGCCTTCATTCCCATTCTCGTTCATCATCTGAGTTTTGACTCCAGATAAACCAACTCTATTTAGAATTTGATCAACAATCGATTTAAGGTTGTAGATTGAATTCTTCTCTGCCTTCTCTTTCCAATGCTCAGCATGAGTATTTCCTGTTAAGAATAAACTCAAATGGAATTTCTCTTCGTATCCTGTTTCTGTTTTATGATAAGTATTTCCCCACTCATACAACTTCAAATCACTTGATCTACGATTGATGTTATAGGATATTGCTTCTAAACCAGAACTCAACATTTGATTCCTCATCACTTGAAGCTCGATACTCAATGGGTTTAAAATTTCAACCTGATCTTCATTCGAATACAATTCATTGTTTTTAGAAGATGTTAAAGAATTCGACATCATTTCTTGGTAACCAACAGAACTTAAATATTCAGATAGAATTTCCTTTACTCTATCAGGATCCGGTTTGTTGCTGAACGATAAGGATGACTTCAAGTGTGAAGGCATTTCGATATTGTTCAATCCGTAAATTCTAAGAATCTCTTCCACTAAATCACATGGACGAGTAACATCTACTTTAGATAATGGAACACGAACTATTGCGTATTCTGCATTTTCTTCTAATATTTTAATTCCTAAACCTGATAGAATTTCTAACATCACTTTAGGATCTATTTTCTTACCAATTAATTTTTGAGCGTACTCAAAAGATAATTTAATTTCAGAAGCTTGGATAGGATTAGGATATACATCGGTTATACACGCTTCCGCTTGTCCACCTGAAATCTTCTCAATTAATTCTACTGCTTGAGATAATGCCATTAAGCACATATCAGGATCAGTACCTCTTTCAAAGCGGAAAGAAGCATCTGTTTTTAAATCATGTACTTTAGAAGATTTACGAACAACTGCTGCATTGAAATACGCGCTCTCTAAAAAGATATTTTTCGTTTCAGCATTTACAGATGTATTTAAACCACCCATAGTTCCAGCTATTCCGATTAGCTTTTCAGCATCCGTAATTACTAATTCTCCACCATGCATTTTACGTTCAGCGGAATCTAACGTTTGCAAAAGTTCATCTTTTTTTGCTCTTCTAACTTTAATTGTATCCCCTTTTAAAGCATCAGCATTATAGGCATGCATAGGTTGACCTAAACCATGGCAGATATAGTTTGTTACATCAACAATATTGTTAATGGTTTTCACACCAATTGCTTGTAATCTTTCTTTAAGCCACTCAGGAGATTCTTCAACTTTTACATTCGAAAGATATATTCCTGAAAAACGAGGAGTATCTTCTGAAGATTCAATTTCAATTTTAATTTTACCGCTATTGTGAATTGGTAATAAGGTATGTTCTTGTTTTTTTACAGAAGTACGGAAGATTGCTGCTAAGTCGCGAGCTACACCAAAATGAGAAGCAGCATCAGCACGGTTAGGCGTTAACCCAATTTCGAAAATGGTATCAGAACTTATGTTGAAGTAATTTTTTAAAGCTTCGCCGATAGGAGCATCTTCAGGAAGAATTTTAATACCATCATGCGATTTACCCATACCAATTTCGTCCTCTGCACAAATCATTCCTTCTGAAACTTCCGAACGAATTTTAGATTTATTGATTTTGAAGGGTTCACCTTCTAATGGGTGAACTGTAGTGCCAACGGTAGCAACAATTACTTTTTGACCAACGGCCACATTCGGAGCACCACAAACAATTTGTAATAGTTCGGGGCCACCAACATCAACTTTAGTTACTCTTAAACGATCTGCATTAGGATGTTGAACACATTCTATGACATGACCAATTACCAAACCCTCCAGTCCGCCTTTTATTGATTCTACAACTTCCGTTGATTCTACTTCTAATCCTACTGATGTTAAAGCTTCTGAAATTGACTGAGTACTTTCGTTCAATTCAATGTATTCCTTCAACCACTTATTTGAAATCTTCATCTAAAAATATCCGTTTATACAAAAGTACGAAAAAATGCTGTTTTTGCTATAAGATTCCTTCATCACAAAAGCTGTAATATTTATTCTCGTAGATTATCAAATGGTCCAAAACTTTAATGTCCATGAGTAGTGCAGCTTCCTTGCATTTATTAGTAATGATAATATCTTCACTACTTGGCTGAAGATTGCCTGAAGGATGATTATGGCAAATAATAATAGCGCTAGCTAAACATTCGATGGCGCTTTTGAGAATCAAACGAATGTCGGCCACAGTTCCACTAATACCGCCTTTGCTTAAACATTTCTTTTCGATGATGAAATTACCACGATTTAAATAGATAACCCAAAACTCTTCATGAGCTAAGTCGACAAAATGCTCGTACATCAATTCATGAATGTTAGAACTGCTTTGAATCTTTTTCGGTTGAGGTTTATCCAGTTCCTTTCGGCGTTGCCCAAGTTCCAAGCTAGCTGAAATTATCAAAGCTTTTGCTTCGCCAATACCTTTATGTTTTTTGAGTTCAGTGACAGTCAACTTAGAAAGTTTACTAAGATCTGAGTTAACGCTTGATAAAAGCGACTTTGCTATAGATAAGGCATTGTTGTTGGGTGTGCCACTACCAATTAGAATGGCTAATAGTTCGGCATCGCTGAGACTTTGACGCCCAAATTGCTTCAGTTTTTCACGGGGTCTGTCCCCTTCCGACCAATCCTTGATGGTCAATCTATTTCCATTTTCCGCCTTCACGATACGAATATCGTGTAAATAAAAAAATCCTACAACCTCACGGATGCAGGATTTTTTATCAGCGGAATATTTTAAAACTAGCTAAGAGAGTTTACGAATTTCGTAAGCTTAGACTTGTTGTTAGCCGCTTTATTTTTGTGAATAACGTTCTTTTTAGCTAAACGATCCAACATAGACGTAACTTTCTTCAATAACTCAGAAGCTTCTGACTTAGATGAAGTTGAACGTAAACGCTTAATAGCATTACGTGTAGTTTTTGCTTGGTATCTGTTTCTCAAACGCTTTGTAGCATTTGCTCTAATTCTTTTAATTGCTGATTTATGATTTGCCATTGCTTATTATTTCAAAAGGACTGCAAATATACGGTCAGTTTTCTAAATTCCAAAGTATAAATTCAAAAAGAAGAAAATATCTTATCTTTAGCCCTAATTATGCGCAAAATAACACTTTTTATCGGAATTTTATTCCTAGCGGGAATAGGATTTGTGTACTCTTGGGGCTTTTTTGCTCACAAAAGGGTAAATCGTTTAGCTGTTTTCACCCTTCCAAAGGAATTGATGGGCTTTTATAAAAGTAATATTAATTACATCACAGAACAAGCTGTTGCCCCCGATAAACGCCGATATGCAGATAAAGACGAAGCACCACGTCATTATTTAGATGCTGACCATTATGATGCTCACCACCCATTCGACAGCATTCCAATGAAATGGCAAGCTGCTTCGGCAAAATACTCAGAAGACACTTTAAAAGCCTATGGCACTGTTCCTTGGAGAATTCAAGAACGTTTAGCCCAATTAACAAATGCCTTTAAAGAAAGAGATTCTGCAAAGATTTTATTTTATTCAGCAGATTTGGGCCATTATGTAGCAGATGCTTGTGTTCCTTTGCATTCAACAGAGAACTACGACGGACAAATGTCTGGACAAAAAGGTTTGCATGGTTTCTGGGAGTCACGTTTACCAGAATTGTTCGCAGATGATTATAATTATTGGGTCGGAAAGGCAGTGTACATCTCAGATCCTTTAGAGGAGTCGTTCAGATTATTAAAAGGTAGTTTCGCTGCGGTTGATTCCGTATTTTCTTTTGAGAAAGCCTTGACCGAAAAAATGGGCAAAGAAAAGAAATACAGCATGGAGCAAAAGGGTAATAAGAATGTACAAGTATATTCTTACGAATTCTCAAAAGCCTATCACGAACAATTAGATGGAATGGTGGAGCGTAGAATGCGAGTAGCCATAAAAGCCGTTGGTAGTTATTGGTATACCGCTTGGGTTAATGCAGGGCAACCTAATATGAAGAAACTTATAAACAAATCACAATCTGCCGCTGACAAAGAAAAAGCAGAAAAAGAAGAAGCGGCTTACCAAAATGGTAAAGCCTTGGGAAGGAAAGAGGAATAATCGATATTAAGAAGTTCGTCGGAGCACATAAGTGTTCGTCGGAGTACAAAAGTGTTCGTCGGAGTACAAAAGTGTTCGTAGGAGCGTCCTCGCTCCGACAAAGAGACTATCACAACTATAAATAAAAAAGTCGGAGCGAGGACGCTCCGACGAACAATCTGCGACGTTTCGACGAACATTTTTGTACTCCGACGAACACTATTATTTTTTTCGGTCCCGATGGGAATCGGGATTCGAACTATGCGTAGCTATTTAACATCACCGGCATAACAAGCATTAATACATCTTCATTATTATCTGCTGTTACTGGCAATAAGATTCCGGCACGGTTTGGTGTCGACATTTCTAAAATAACTTCTTCTGTATTTAAGTTATTCAACATTTCGATGATGAATTTTGCATTGAATCCAATTTCAATATCTTCTCCTTCGTACTGACAACCTAAACGCTCGTGGGCTTCATTAGAAAAGTCCATATCTTCAGCAGAAATTTGTAATTCCGAACCTGAAATTTTTAAACGTACTTGGTGAGTAGTTTTATTAGAGAAAATAGAAACACGACGTAAACAAGATAATAATTGGTTACGATCGATTGTCAATTTATTCGGATTATTAACAGGAATGACTGCTTCATAATCTGGATATTTTTCATCAATCAAACGGCAAATTAAGTTCACATTATTAAATGAAAACGATGCATTTGTATTGTTATATTCAACATTTACGCTGATATCTTCAACTGGCAATGAAGATTTTAATAAATTCAATGCTTTTTTAGGTAAGATGAATGAATTAGAAACATCTGCTTTAGCATCTCTTCTTCTGTAACGTACTAATTTATGAGCATCCGTAGCTACGAACGTTAAGTTCTCCGTAGACATTTGGCAGTAAACCCCAGTCATAGCCGGACGAAGTTCGTCGGTACTTACAGCGAATATTGTTTTAGAAATTGCTTCCGATAATACTGAAGCCGACATCATTAAAGATGCAGCTTGATCAATCTTTGGAATTTTTGGGAAATCTTCACCATTCTCTCCTACTAATTTGTATTTACCTTCTCCTGCGGTCATTTCAATTGAGAAATTATCAGGACTGATTGTAAATGTAATAGGTTGTTCAGGTAAAGTTTTAAGGGTATCTAATAAAATCTTTGAAGGAACAGCAATTTTACCATTTTCTTTCGCTTCAACAGCTAAAGAGGTAGTCATGGTAGTTTGCAAATCCGTTGCAGAAACCGTTAAATTTCCATTGCTAATTTCGAAAAGGAAATTTTCGATAATAGGCAATACTGTATTGGTACTTAATGCACCACTTATTACTTGTAATTGCTTCAGTAATGCCGAAGAAGATACAATAAACTTCATTTCTTAAATAGTTCTTAGTTTAAAGCAAATATATAATATTAATTGAGCTTATTTAGCTGGGGCCGAAAAGAATTCTTTATAATTGACGATTAAGTTATTAAACACTCTGTACTGCCCGTTATAAACCTGATTTCCATTCACCCTTACGAAACACCTGTCTTGATCGAAATCATATTGTTCCGACTTTGGCAAAAATTTCTCCCCATTATAATACCTCTTGAATAATTCAACTTTGTGTTTAACCCCTTCCCTTTCGAATACAGTTATGGTAGCAATCAAATTTTGAGGAATCAATAACTCTTCGAGTGGAACTTTCTTTGTGTCTACCGGATTTTCATATTGAACATCTGAAAAACCCACTAGGTACTTTCTTAAAAATTCTCCATTAATACCAGATTTTGCAGAATCTCCAGCCATATTAGATAAGCCTACATAATCTTTCCCTTGAATTTTCAAGGTAAAAGAGGCTTCTGCACTTTCTGGATATTGAATTTGTACAACACTAATATTTTGAGGTGCAATACGGAATATCCCTCTATCTTTCCATACCTGAATATTCGTATTAAAACGTACTGTTAAGTAACCATCAAACCCTGGAATATGAGTAATAAAAGGGTCTTCAGCACCATCTAACATCATAAATGTTCCTGTTCCATCCATCGTAGGTCCACCAACAAAATACTTACGTTCTAATGAACCATCAGAATAAATTTCAACTTGAACAGCTCCTGTGGCTAATTGCTTCAATAAATTTGCTCGCATTGGTTTGTTAACTGGCGACTTCACTTCAACTCGTTTAATCGTTTCAAGTAAAACTCCCATCACATCTCTTCGTACACGAATACTATCACTTACATACCATAACTTATTTTTCTTTGTAAGTGATAACACTTTACCCGTTTTATCTGAAATCACAATCTTGTCTACAGATGCAGTATCTTCTACTGCAAAGGACATTTTATCGCTACGGATACTCCCATTACCTCCCTTTTTAACATATAAGTAGGCAGCTAACGCTAATAAAACAACTAAAATGAAAATGTATAACCTGTTTTTTCTCATATCAAATAATAAATTCTAAATCCTAAATAACAAATTCTAAATCCTAACCCGGTAGCTAAGGTAGTTCTTGTAAACAAATCCTAAATCCTAATCTAAATACTCAATACTCAATACTTATTTACTACTCAAGAGTATTTTCGTTTACGTTGATAGAACAATACCACCCCTATCAAAACGATAATAATATTCGGCACAAGGATATTAAACACTTGCCATCTGAATTTTTCTTTTTTGATTCGTTCGGTATCCAACATTCTTAATTTCACTTCTTTTGTACGAGCTGAAATTAAATTATAATCGTCGGCTAACCAATCAATTGCATTTTGAACAAAAATACTGTTAGAAAAGTTTCTTCTTGTAAACCTATCAAAACCTAATGGATACACAGAACTATCTCTTTTAGAAAAATAATTTTTAATGATGTCGCCATCAGAAACAACAATCATTCTTGTAGGTTTACTTACTTCAAGAAATTTTGCATTAGGATGCTGAGCAATCAATCTATTTTTAAATACAGAGGTAAATTTACCTTCTAAAGCTACGGCAGAAATAATATTTTGTTTAATGAATTGTTGAGGATTCGGCTCTATCGATAACATCTGTAAAGCAACTCTAACTGGAGCGTTTAATACTTTAGTATATTTCGACGATTGCAACAAAGGTGTCTTTGTAACGCCTTTAACATCTACGGTATCAATACTGCTCGAAAATTCTGAACGAACCCCATCTAAACTTTTTGCAACAGGGTGAGTTGTGTTTGAAATGAAAATTGGGAAAAACAACCATGGAAATAATTCTTGTTGAGGTGATGAGCCCACATTACCAGTAACTACTGGGATTGGCGCACATTGCACATCTTGAATTAAATCGTTATTGATACGTGCTCCGTAACTAAATAATTGATCATCTAAATTCAAATTATATGTATTAGTAATCATCATTTGTTCAGCTCCTAAACTATCCATATCAGCATTCAACTTATCAATCATCCACAAAATTTTACCTCCATTCATAATGTATTGATCGAGGTTAAATTTCTCTCCTTCTTTAAAAACTGAAGTAGGTTTTGCTATAATTAATGCTTTGTATTTAAATAAATCTTGAGGAATTGTAGAGCCTAAATTCACAAAGGAAACCTCATAATAATTACGAAGAGTTTTTAATATATCACCTGTTCTAAAGGTATCTAATTCTCCATGTCCGTATATAAATGCAATGTTAGGACGTTCTAATTGAGTAGCTTTTTTAATACTATTAACAAGTTGAAATTCTAAATTCATTACTGAATTGTTCAGCACTTCATCAGCAGAGTTTGCGACTGTAGAGCTTTGTAATAATTGAAATGCTTGTTCTTTACCTCTGTAAGATACAATGGCTCCAGGCACTACTATTTGTTGACGTTGACCATTATCATCTCTTACTTGTACATTGATTGGAGTTAAACCTTTTTTAACTAATTGTTGAATAACTTCATCTCTTACTTTAGGATCTGCATCAGCAGTTGGATTGATGAATTCATATTCTAAATTTGAACCTGCATATGCTTTTAAATCATCTAAGGTTTCTTTCGTAGCATTTCTCAATCTCTTAAATCCAGCTGGAAATTCACCATCTAAATAAACCTTTACATACACCACATCATTTAGGTTTTGCATGTAAGCTTTACTAGCATCAGAAAGTGTAAATCGATTTTCTTTTGTAAAATCAATTCTGAAGAATGCAAATGTTGAAATGAAGTTGATGATTACGATAATTAATAATGTAATTACAAATTGTAACCAAGCTTGACGCTTTAAATTTATTGATTTATTATTCTTCATACTACCACTTTCTACTTTCTAAAACCATACGAGTTAGCAATACAAAAAAACTGATGAATCCAAGAAAATAAATTCCATCTCTTGAATCAAACACTCCTCTACTCATCGATTGATAATGTTCGTTAATTCCTAAACTTGCGATAATATTATCTACTCTACCGAATAAATCTAATTTGCTGAATGAATCAAATCCTGCATAGCAAATGAAACTGATAAATACCGCTAAAATAAATGCTACAATTTGATTATCACTTAGTGAAGACGCGAAAATACCAATGGATACTAGGCTTGCAGCTAAAAACACTAAACCAATGTATGAGCCAATTGCAGCACCAGAATCTACATTTCCTTTTACACTTCCTAATTGATAAACAGTTACGTAGTATAATAAGGTAGGTAAGATTGATAATACTACAATCATTAATCCTGCAAAGTATTTTCCTAGAATAATTTGAAGCTCAGTAATCGGACGAGTTACTAATAATTCTATTGTACCTGATTTATTTTCTTCAGAAAACGAACGCATCGTAATAGCAGGAATTAAGAATAAAAATATCCAAGGAGCAACTCCAAAGAAACTATCTAAACTTGCGAATCCATATTCCAATATGCTTGTATCAGGGAATACCCAAACAAATAATCCGGTAACTAATAAGAATACAACGATTGATATGTATGCTATTAGTGAGCTAAAGAATCCAGCTACTTCTTTTTTAAATATCGTGAACATCCTTAGTTATTTTTTTTAGTTAAACGACGGAATACATCCTCTAATTTTTCTTCCTCTTTCTGAATGCTAAGCATTACCAAGTTGTTTTTCACAGCAAATTCGAAAATCGCAGTTCTAACAGCTTCATCGTTAGAGGCACTGAGTAACCATACCGTTTCAGAGACTTTATTGGCTTTCTTAACACCAGTAATTGCGGTAAGTTTATTATGATCAACGGCTTTATCAAACTCTACACGGAAAACATATTCACCCAATACATGAGCTTGTAAATTCTTCGTATCGTCGTTTGCAACTACTTTACCTTTATTGATAATTACAACTTGATCACAAATCGCTTCTACTTCTTGCATGATATGTGTAGAAAGGATAACTGTTTTTTCTTTACCAATTTTCTTGATTAATGCACGAATCTCCGATAATTGATTCGGATCTAAACCTGATGTAGGTTCGTCTAAGATCAATACTTCAGGATTATGAATCATAGCTTGTGCTAATCCAACACGTTGACGGTAACCTTTAGAAAGTTGACCAATTTTCTTGTGTTGTTCTTTTTCCAAACCTGTTAATGAAATCATTTCTTTGATTCTATTAGCAGGGTTCTTGATATCGTGTAAGCCTGCAACAAAGCCTAAATATTCTTTGACGAACATATCCAAATACAATGGATTATGTTCTGGGAGGTAACCAATTCTTTTACGAACTTCTAAAGAGTCGTCATTGGTATCAAAGCCACAAACCTTTACACTACCAGAGCTTGCTGGAATAAAGCAAGTTATGATTTTCATGGTAGTTGATTTACCAGCACCGTTCGGACCAAGAAACCCTAATATTTTACCAGGTTCGGCCTTAAAAGATACCTCATCAACAGCCTTTTGCTCTCCGTAAACTTTACTTAAACGATCAACTATTACCGACACTTTTATTTGAATTAAATTTGAGCACGAAAGATAAGTATTTTAAATTTATCTTTGCGACATGAATATGAAAGAGGATATATTTAAAAATGTGGTATCACACTCGAAAGAGTATGGTTTTGTGTTCCAATCAAGTGAGATTTATGATGGTTTAAGTGCTGTTTATGATTACGGTCAATTAGGCGCTGAGTTAAAGAATAACATCAAAACCTATTGGTGGAAATCGATGGTTCAAATGCATGAAAATATTGTAGGTATTGATTCTGCGATATTTATGCACCCGAAAATATGGAAAGCTTCTGGTCACGTTGATGGTTTCAACGACCCAATGATTGATAATAAAGACTCTAAAAAAAGATATCGTGCTGATAATCTGTTAGAAGATAGAATTTCGAAGTACGAAAAAGAAGGGAAAACTCAAAAAGCTGAAGAACTACAGAACAGTTTGGATTTAGCCTTAAAATCAGACGATTTGAATGGCTTAAAGCAATTAATTATAGACCACGAAATTGCTTGCCCTATTTCAGGTACACGTAATTGGACCGACGTTCGTCAGTTTAATTTGATGTTCAGCACCCAATTTGGTTCTATTGCTGAAGATGCTGATGCAGTTTATCTTCGCCCAGAAACAGCTCAAGGAATTTTCGTTAATTTCCTAAATGTTCAGAAAACTGGTCGTATGAAAATCCCGTTTGGGATTGCTCAAATTGGTAAAGCATTTAGAAATGAAGTAATTGCTCGTCAGTTCATTATGCGTATGCGTGAATTCGAACAAATGGAAATGCAATTTTTCGTTCGCCCGGGTACAGAAATGGAATGGTATAAATATTGGAAAGAGGCTCGTTTGAAATGGCATTTAGCCCTTGGCACTCCGGAAACATCTTACCGTTACCACGATCATGCAAAGCTTGCACATTATGCAAATGCTGCTGTGGATATCGAATTTGAATTCCCATTCGGATTTAAGGAAGTTGAAGGTATTCATTCGCGTACGGATTTCGATTTAAAACAACATCAAGAATTTTCTGGTAAGAAAATGCAATTCTTCGATCCAGAAATAAATCAAAACTATATCCCTTATGTTATTGAAACATCAATCGGTTTAGACCGTATGTTTCTATTAACGATGTGCAATGCTTATAAAGAGGAAGATTTAAGTGAAGGCGATAAAGTAGACTCACGTGTGGTATTAAAGTTTCATCCTGCCCTTGCCCCAGTAAAAGCTACGGTTATGCCATTAACTAAAAAAGATGGTTTACCAGAAAAAGCAAGAGAAATTATGAGTGCATTGAAATTCGATTTTAATGTTCAGTACGATGAAAAGGATTCTATCGGTAAACGTTACCGCCGTCAGGATGCTATCGGTACTCCATTCTGCATTACTGTAGATTATGAATCTTTAGAAAACAATACTGTTACTATTCGTCATAGAGATAGTATGGAACAAGAGCGCGTTACTATTGACCAATTGCACCATATCATTGGCGAAAAAGTAAGCTGGAGACAGTTGTTATAGAAGATCCTATATTCGTCGGAGCAAGAAAAATGCTCGTCGGAGCAAGATAAATGTTCGTTGGAGCAAGAAAAAGTTCGTCGGAGCGTCCTCGCTCCGACTTTTTTATTTATGTCGGAGCAAAAAACACTCTGACGAACTTTCATTCCTCTTCATCATCATCGAAATTATTAAAGGGATGATTTTTCTCGAAATCTTCTCGAGCAATATCATAGTATATTTGTATTTCTGATTTCATCTCTTCCAATTGATATCCAAAATCTATACAAACATCGGAATTCAACATTCCGAGCTGAAAACACATCAACAATCTTGCATTTAATTCAATTAGCATTGAGCGTAAACTGCCAAATTTTGCTAGTTCTCTGAATATATCCTTTTCAGTATCTGATTCTACCATACTCGCTGAATTGGTGTAGAGGTAAACAGACGTTTTTCGAATATCTTTCAACATAAATTGATCTAACTTCGTTTGTTGATTCGTCAGTTTATACAACTCAATTGCTAAGCCTTGCATTCTTGAACTTAGATTGATTAGCTTTTCTTTATTCATTATCGTCATATCATCAATATTTATATTCAAATGTCGAGTTGATATTTTATTTCCACAACCGCATATATGCAGGATTATTTATCATCGGAAATTTTTCTTAGCTTTATTTTATGCGCTTAACTCTAGGTATTTTTTTATTCTTTTTAGTTCATTTTACAAGTAATGCTCAGGTAAGAGAATTGGGCGTAAAAACTGGAATTACAAACTCTTTAATCAGAATAAAATCTCTAAACTCATCATCGCAATTTGTTGATTATAATACCTCAAACGGACAAAGTCTGTATACGCAATTCTATGCACAAATATTTAAAGTAGATAATTTCAGTTTGCAAGCTGGAACGGGATTAATTGAGAAAAACTCAAAGTATAATTATAAATTAAAAGTATCTGGAATACCTGATTCTGTAACTGTAAATACCCAACTAGAAACTCGAGCATTTTTTATAGAACTCGATGCTAAATTAAAAGCTCAAATTCCTGAATTACCTAAGATAATTCCATATATCATTGTAGGGGCTCAATATTCTATGTTAAATAAACAAACGAGTACAATACCATTTACTCTTGCAAAATCTCAAACCCAAGGAGTAATTGGTCTTGGAGCAGATTTCGATATCAATAAAATACATTTCTTCGCAGAGTATAATAGGCTGTTAAATTTTAATGCAAACTATAGCAAGGATTCGAATTATCAATTTGAAGAACGTACAGGATTATTCTTAATAGGCTTGAAATTCTTAATTAAACCCAAAAAAGCGTAAAATATCATTACATAACCGATGAGGATTGTATCTTTGAGCTATGATCATTAAATCAGCTGAATTTTTAATAAGCAATACGAAACAAGATCGATTGCCCGTACCGAATAAACCTGAATTTGCTTTTATTGGTAGATCGAACGTGGGTAAATCTTCTTTAATCAATATGCTTTGTAAAAAGAAGGGCCTTGCTAAAACTTCTCAAAGTCCTGGCAAAACTCAAGTAATTAATCATTTCATCATAAATGATGTTTGGTATTTAGTGGATTTACCCGGATACGGATATGCTAAAGTTTCTCAAACTATCCGAAAATCTTGGGAGGGTATGATTAAGACATACTTAGAAAGTAGAGAGAATTTGCAATGCGTTATGGTGCTTATCGATTCTAGGTTAGAACCTCAGAAGGTAGACTTAGAATTTATCGATTGGCTAGGCGGAAAAGGAATTCCTTTCTGTTTAATATTTACAAAAGCTGATAAGCAATCTAAAACTAAAACAACTGCCAATGTAGAGTTGTTTAAGAAAACCATGCTAAAAACTTGGGAAGAGCTTCCAGAATGTTTTGTTACCTCTTCTGAAGAAGGAACTGGCAGAGAAGAAGTTTTAGGATACATTGATCTAATAATTCAGAATTTCAATTCATTCGAAGAATAATATTTTCATGAAAAATTATTTATCACTTATAAAATTTAGTCATACTATTTTTGCCTTACCCTTTGCTATCATTGGGTTTTTCTTAGCGTTAAGATCAACAAATGCTACTTTTGATTTAAAACTTTTCTTATTGATGTTAGTGTGCATGGTTACAGCTCGAAGCGCAGCGATGGCATTTAATCGTTATATCGACAGACACATTGACATTCAAAATCCTCGTACAAAAAACAGAGAAATTCCTGCTGGAATAATAAAAGCTAATACAGCATTGTTTTATGTTATCTTCAATTCAGCTTTATTTATTATAGCAACGTATTTCATCAATAACATTTGTTTTTACTTATCACCTATCGCATTGTTTGTAATACTTGCATACAGTTACACAAAAAGATTCACAGCATTATGCCATTTTGTATTGGGCTTAGGTGTATCGCTAGCACCAATTGGAGCATACTTAGTGATTACTGGGGAATTCGCACTTACACCAGTATTATATTCTTTATCAGTTTTAACTTGGGTAAGTGGATTTGATATTATTTATTCATTACAAGATGAAGAGTTTGATAAATCATTATCTCTTCATTCTGTACCTAGTGTTTTAGGGAAAGAAAGAGCATTAAACTTATCTAGCTTCTTGCATATATTATCTGCAATATTTGTAATCATCCCTGGATATACTGAACATTTCTCTTGGGTATATTGGTTAGGTGTATTAGTATTTTGCGGAATGTTAATCTACCAACATCGTTTAGTAAAACCGAACGATTTGAGTAAAGTTAATCTTGCATTCATGACTACCAATGGAATCGCAAGTGTATTCTTTTCAGTATTCTTCTTAATCGATTATTTTTTATTTTAATTTTTATTGAATGTCATCTTTAGATAAATTAAAAAGGAATTTTTTACCAGAAAATTTAAGTATTAAATGGGAAAATATTCTTCCCTACTATGAAACTTTAAACAGCCGAGAACTCAATAATATTAATGATCTTGAGCAGTGGCTTAAAGACAGAAGTGAGTTAGAGGCAGTATTAGAAGAGGATTTCGCATGGAGATATATTCACATGACCTGTGATACTACAAATGAACAGTATCAACAAGATTTTGAATATTTTGCAACAGAAATTGAACCTCATATTTCAGAATGGACAAATACCTTAAATGATAAATTTCTGAAGTGTGAATATTCGAATGATTTAGATAAAGAGAAATACGGAATTTATGTTCGTTCTTTAAAAAATCAATTTGAATTATTCCGACAAGAAAATATTCCATTGTTTATGGAGCTTCAAATGGAGCAACAAAAATATGGCAGTATTGCTGGAGCAATGAGTATTACCTATGAAGGTAAAGAATATACATTAGAGCAAGCATCGAATTTCTTAAAGAGTACAGATAGAGCTGTAAGAAAAGAATTTTACGAATTAATTCAGAAACGCAGACTTCAGGATAAAGATAAGCTGGATGAGTTATTCAATAAACTTATTAAACTTCGCCATAAAGTTGCCTTAAATGCAGGCTTTGAAAACTTCAGAGATTACATGTTTAAATCACTTGGAAGATTTGATTATACTGCCGAAGATTGCTTTAAATTCCACAATGCAATAGCTGAAGAATTAGTTCCATTGTTTAAAGAATTCGCTAAAGAGAGAACTAATAAATTAAATTTATTGAGTTTAAAACCCTACGATACAGAAGTTGATGTAAGTGGAAAACCAGCATTGAAACCATTCGATGGTGGTGCTGATTTATTGGATAAGAGCATTAAATGTTTCTATAAAGTTCACCCTTATTTTGGAGAGAAATTAGAAACAATGAAAGCAAACAATCTGCTTGACTTAGAATCTAGAGCAGGTAAGGCACCTGGAGGATATAACTATCCCTTATCAGAATCTGGCGCTCCATTCATTTTTATGAATTCAGCGAATGCTATGAGAGATTTAACAACGATGGTCCATGAAGGTGGCCATGCTGTTCACACTTTTTTATCAAACCATTTAGAATTGAACGATTTCAAACGTGTTCCTTCTGAGGTAGCCGAAGTTGCATCGATGAGTATGGAATTAATTTCTATGGATGCATGGAATGAATTCTTTACGAATAATGAAGATCTGATGAGAGCGAAAGAAGAGCAATTAAAAGATAGTTTGAAAACATTACCTTGGGTAGCAACTATTGATGCTTATCAACATTGGATTTATACACATCCAGACCATACAGTAACAGAAAGAGAAAAAGCTTGGGAAGAAATTTTCGATAGGTTTGGTTCTAATTTTGTGGATTGGGATGGATACGAAGAATTCAAACTAAATGTTTGGCAAAAGCAATTACACTTATTCGAAGTGCCATTTTATTATATTGAATATGCGATTGCTCAATTAGCAGCAATATCCATCTATAAAAATTACAAGGAGAACCCTGTTAAAACCATATTAGAATATATGGATGCTTTAGCCCTTGGTTATACTAAAAGTATCCCTGAAATATATCATACAGCGGGTATAAAGTTCGATTTTTCTGCAGAATACATACGAGGATTAGTTGGTTTTATGCGTGAAGAATTAGGGAATTTGAAGGGTATTAATTAAAATCCTATTTTTGCGACATGTTTAACGGTAAAAAAGTTGTCGTTGTGTTGCCGGCTTATAATGCAGCACCTACATTAGAAATTACTTACAACGAAATTCCAATGGATATTGTTGATGATGTAATCTTAGTAGATGATGCTAGTAAAGACAACACATCTGAACTTGCTCGTAAAATTGGAATTAAACATGTAATCCGCCACGAGAAGAACAAAGGTTATGGAGGGAACCAAAAAACATGTTACGATAAAGCCTTAGAATTAGGCGCAGATATCGTTATTATGCTTCACCCCGACTATCAATATACACCAAAGTTAATTGTTGCCATGACGAGCATTATTGGTAACGATTTGTACCATGTTGTATTTGGCTCAAGAATTCTAGGCAAAGGGGCTTTAAAAGGTGGAATGCCATTGTATAAATATATTGCAAACAGATTCCTTACGTTAACTCAAAATATATTAATGAATCAAAAACTCTCTGAATATCATACAGGGTACAGAGCGTTTTCAAAAACTGCATTAACGAGTATAAATTATCATCATAATTCTGACGATTTTGTTTTCGATAATCAAATGATTGCACAGTTGTGCATGAAAGATTTCGAAATTGCGGAAGTTACTTGTCCGACTAAGTATTTCGAAGAAGCATCTTCTATTAACTTCAGAAGAAGTAGCATTTACGGACTTGGAGTTCTTAATGTTTCTTTAGGTTATTTCTTAGAGAAGATTGGGATTGGGAAGAGACGTATTTATAAAATGTAACTAGCCCTTTGTCGTTGGTCGTTAGATATATTATAAAAATTGTTTAGCTAACGACTAAGGACTAGCGACCAATGACTAAATAAAAAAAAGCCCAATCAGATTTCTCCGACTGGGCCATTATACTACAAACACTAAGCATCTTTCTATAAGCAACCGGCTTTAAATTTGATACGTTGATCGATTTGATCGGCACCACTTCCCCAAGCACGTTTACGAATAGTTAATTCAATTTCTTTTAAAACTGATCCTGCTGGAATATTTAAAAACTTATCAGGAATCATGTATAATTTAAACTTACCAGAAGCATCTTTTTTCATAGTAAGTTTAGGGTTATTTTGTAATTGCAAAAATTTAGAAGGTTCAATGGTAGAAACCACAGCAGTTGCAGTATCCTCCACATAAGCTTTGATGTATAATAAAGCATCTGTTTCACCTAAATTCTGCATAGAAACTTTTGTTTCTTTAGAATTATCATAAACGATTGCGAGTAGTTTATCTTGTT
Organism: uncultured Sphingobacterium sp.; assembly: GCA_964645385.1. Taxonomy (GTDB): domain Bacteria; phylum Bacteroidota; class Bacteroidia; order Sphingobacteriales; family Sphingobacteriaceae; genus CAJBVG01. Next base: position 177 of record CAZYBY010000431.1, on the reverse strand, counting down.
TAATCACTGTAGGGAATGGATATAGCGTTCCCTTATCAGTTTTAGGAGCATTTACTGCAACAGTTAAATCTTCAGATTTAATATCAGGATCACCGTATCCACCACCATTTTTTGGTTTCACTAAGAAGTTAATCCCTTTCTCATAAACTTTAGCTGCTGCCACTTCGTAAAATTCAG
>CAZYBY010000430.1:0-8500 GCA_964645385.1 uncultured Sphingobacterium sp. | reverse complement strand
GTAGGTTACGGATTAGGAAAAGCAAAAGAAGTAACAGAGGCGATTACTAAAGGTATCGACGATGCGAAAAAGAACTTAATTAAAGTTCCTATTATTAAAGGTACTGTTCCTCATGAACAAATTGGTAAATATTCTGGTGGTTTTGTATTCTTGAAGCCTGCTTCACATGGTACTGGAGTAATTGCCGGTGGTGCGATGCGTGCAGTATTAGAGAGTGCTGGTGTTACAGACGTTTTGGCTAAGTCAAAAGGTTCTTCAAACCCACACAACGTAGTGAAAGCTACAGTAACAGCTCTTGCTTCTATGCGTGATGCTATTACAGTTGCTCAACACAGAGGTGTTTCATTAAGTAAAGTATTTAACGGTTAAGAATATGTCAAAAATTAAAATTACACAAGTTAAAAGTGTGATCGACCGCAATGTAAAGCAAAAAGCAACAATGTTTGCTTTAGGTCTTCGCAAGATGAACGCAACTGTTGAAGTAGAAGCTACTCCTCAAGTATTAGGAATGGTGGCTAAAGTGAATCATCTAATCACAGTAGAAAATATTTAATTGTTTATCCCCTCTGGGAATTAATTGAACAAAAAATGAAATTAGAGAATTTAAAACCAGCTGTAGGATCAGTTAAAAATTCTAAAAGAGTTGGTAGAGGTACATGTTCGGGTAGAGGTGGAACTTCTACACGTGGACATAAAGGAGCAGGTTCTCGTTCAGGAACTTCAACAAAAGTTGGTTTCGAAGGTGGACAAATGCCATTACAAAGAAGAGTTCCAAAGTTTGGATTCAAAAATATCAACCGTGTTGAGTACGTAGGTGTTAACCTTGATGTTTTACAATCTTTAGCTGAGAAATTCAACTTACAATCAATCGACTTAGAAGTGTTAAAATCTCACGGTTTAATGTCTAAATCAGACAAAGTGAAAATTTTAGGTCGTGGTGAATTAAAAGCAAAATTAGAAGTTAAAGCTCACGCATACACTGCAACAGCAAAAGCTGCTATTGAAGCATTAGGTGGAACTACAGTTACATTGTAATTAATTTCATGAAGAGATTTATAGCTACATTAACCAACATCTTCAAAATTGAAGACCTTAGAGTAAGGATATTAAATACCTTATTACTACTCTTAATTTATAGAGTTGGTTCATTTATCGTATTGCCTGGTGTTGATCCAACATTGGTAAACACTCAAAAAAGTCAAGACGGTATTTTAGGATTGTTGAATATGTTCGCAGGTGGTTCGTTTTCTCGTGCCTCTGTGTTCGCTTTAGGTGTGATGCCTTATATCTCTGCATCAATCGTAGTTCAATTATTCGGTATCGTAATCCCTTACTTCCAACGTTTACAGAAAGAAGGTGAAAGCGGTCGTAAAAAAGTGAACCAAATCACTCGTTACTTAACTATTATCATTACTGCAGGCCAAGCAATTGGTTATATCAAAACACAAGTTCCTCAAGAAGCTATCATGATTAGCCAAGGGTTGTTTACCATCTCTTCAATTTTCGTGTTAACTACTGGAACAATGTTCGTAATGTGGCTTGGTGAACGTATTACAGATAAAGGTTTAGGGAATGGTACATCATTAATTATCATGGTGGGTATCATCGCTCAATTACCTTTAGCATTTGTTGCTGAAGCGGGTTCTCGCCTAAGTGTTAATGGTGGTGGTTTAATTCCATTCATCATCGAACTTGCAGCACTTGCATTTGTAGTTGTATTCACTATCCTTTTAGTTCAAGGTACTCGTAAAATTCCAGTACAATACGCTAAGAGAATTGTAGGTAACAAACAATATGGTGGTGTTCGTCAGTACATCCCTCTAAAAGTAAACTCAGCAGGTGTTATGCCAATCATCTTTGCGCAAGCAATTATGTTCATCCCTGGTACTTTGGCTTCATTTATGCCTGAGTCTGGTTTTGCTCAAGCAGTTGGTGCGAACTTAGGTAACCCTAATTCGATTTCATACAACTTGTTGTTTGCTTTCATGATCATTGCATTTACTTATTTTTATACTGCTATCACGGTTAATCCTAACCAAATGGCAGATGATATGAAACGTAATGGTGGATTTATCCCAGGCATCAAACCTGGTAAGAAAACATCTGAATTTATCGACGCTGTAATTTCAAGAATTACATTGCCAGGTTCAGTTTTCTTAGCAATCGTTGCGATACTTCCTTCAATCGCTGTTATCATGGGTATCAACACACAATTTGCACATTTCTATGGAGGTACTTCGTTACTGATCATGGTTGGTGTTGTGTTAGATACTTTACAACAAATAGAAAGTCATTTATTAATGCGTCATTATGATGGTTTGATGAAAACCGGACGTATTAAAGGTCGTACTCCAGCGGGAGCCGCGACAATGTAATAAGATCAGTTCGACATGATTCAATATAAGTCAGACGAACAGATCGAACTAATTAGAGAGAGTTCTTTACTTGTTGGAAAAACATTAGCTGAGGTAGCTAAATTGATTAAACCCGGAATAAATCCAATTGAATTGGATAGAAGGGCAGAGGAGTTTATCCGAGATAATCAAGCGTTGCCTGCTTTTAAAGGATATGGCGACTTCCCAAATTCATTGTGTTTATCAGTGAATGATGTGGTTGTTCATGGTATTCCTTCAAAAGAAGTGTTGAAAGATGGAGATGTTATATCTGTCGACTGTGGAGTATTAAAGAATGGTTATTATGGCGATTCAGCATATACTTTTGAAGTTGGAGAAGTAGCATCAGAAGTTTCTCAATTACTAAGGGTAACGAAAGAAAGCTTATACAAAGCAATTGATAAAGCAGTGGTTGGAAACAGAATGGGAGATGTGTCTTTCGCCGTTCAAGAACATGCAGAAAAGCATGGTTACGGAGTGGTAAAAGAATTAGTGGGACACGGAATCGGTCAGCACTTACACGAGAAACCAGAAGTTCCAAACTATGGCAGAAGAGGTACTGGTTTAAAATTGATGGAAGGTTTAGTTATTGCAATTGAACCGATGATTAACTTAGGGAAAGCTGCTGTATGGCAGTTAAACGACGGTTGGACAATCAAAACCAAAGACGGATTAACATCCGCTCATTTTGAACATACTATCGCTGTTAGAAAAGGAAAAGCAGATATATTATCTTCTTTTCAATTTGTTGAAGAAGTTTTAAATAAAAAAATAAATTAATGGCCAAACAAGCTTCGATTGAGCAAGATGGTACGATCAAGGAAGCATTGTCTAACGCAATGTTTTTAGTTGAGCTAGAAAATGGGCACGAAATCGTTGCACATATTTCTGGAAAAATGAGAATGAATTATATTAAAATTCTTCCAGGTGATAAAGTGAAGTTGGAAATGTCGCCGTATGATTTGACTAAAGGAAGAATAACATACAGGTATAAATAATAAAAAAATAAAGAAATGAAAGTTAAAGCATCCATCAAAAAGAGAAGTGCCGACTGTAAAATCATCAGTCGTAAAGGAAAACTTTACGTAATCAATAAGAAAAACCCTAAGTACAAACAACGTCAAGGGTAATATTGATTTATAATTAGAAATATAATCTTAAGAAATAATATTAAGAAATGGCAAGGATCGCAGGTATAGATTTACCAAAAAACAAAAGAGGAGAAATCGGCTTAACATACATCTATGGTATAGGTCGTAAAACCGCTCAAAGCATTTTAAATCAAGCTGGAATTAGCTACGATGTTAAAGTGCAAGAATGGACGGATGATCAATTAACAGCAATTCGTAATATCATCAACGATACTATTAAAGTTGAAGGTGCATTACGTTCTGAAGTTCAATTGAACATTAAACGTCTAATGGACATCGGTTGTTACCGTGGACTACGTCACCGTAAAGGTCTTCCAGTTCGTGGTCAACGTACTAAAAACAATTCTCGTACTCGTAAAGGTAAACGTAAGACAGTTGCAGGTAAGAAAAAAGCAACTAAGTAATAAGAATTAAACATGGCAAAGTCAAATAAAAAAGTTGCAAAGAAAAGAGTAGTAGTTGTAGAGCCTGTTGGACAAGCTCACATCAATGCTACTTTCAACAATATCATCATCTCGATGACAAATACTCAAGGTCAAGTAATCTCTTGGGCTTCAGCAGGTAAAATGGGATTCAAAGGTTCTAAAAAGAACACTCCATATGCTGCGCAAATGGCTGCACAAGATTGCGGTAAAGTTGCTCACGACTTAGGATTACGTAAAGTTGAAGTATTCGTTAAAGGACCAGGTGCAGGTAGAGAATCAGCTATCCGTACTATCCAAAATGTAGGAATTGAAGTTTCTTTAATTAAAGATATCACTCCACTTCCACACAATGGTTGCCGTCCTCCGAAAAAGAGAAGAGTATAAGTATAATATGTTCATGGGATATTGTGTGAATATGTAAATTCATATACCACAAATTACCATTAACAAATTATCGAATTATCATATTAAAAATTAAAACCGGTGAAGTTATACTGCAGACATAAGTTTGTAGCTAAGATTAACCACTAAACAAATAGAAATGGCAAGATATACAGGCCCTAAATCAAAAATCGCACGTAAGTTCCGTGAAGCAATCTACGGTCCAGACAAGGCGTTAGAAAGAAAAAATTATCCTCCAGGCCAACATGGTCAATCAAAGAAGCGTAGCAAACAATCAGAATACGCTGTTCAATTAATGGAGAAGCAAAAAGCTAAATACATCTATGGTGTATTAGAAAAACAATTTGCTAACTTATTTGATAAAGCTCACCGTAAGCATGGTATCACAGGTGAAAACTTGTTGAAGTACTTAGAAGGTAGATTAGACAACACAGTATTCCGTTTAGGAATCGCTGGTTCTCGTAGAGCTGCTCGTCAATTAGTATCGCACAAACACGTAACTGTTAACGGTGAAGTAGTAAATATTCCTTCATACGCATTAAAAGCAGGTGATGTTGTTGCGGTTCGCGAAAAATCTAAATCTTTAGAAGCAATCACTGAAGCAGTTGCAACTTCAAGAGTTGATAAATACAACTGGTTAGAGTTTGATCGTTCAACAATGGTTGGTAAATTCTTAAACCATCCAGAACGTTCTGAGATTCCAGAAAATATCAAAGAACAACTAATCGTCGAATTGTATTCGAAATAATAATAATTATTGAATTTGTCGCTCGGAAATCCCCTGCGACAAATTCAATTTTAATAGATATCATTTAAAATAAAAACAAGAATGGCAATATTAGCATTTCAAAAACCTGATAGGGTAATCATGCAGAAATCAACTGATTTCGACGGTTCTTTCGAGTTTCGTCCATTAGAACCTGGTTTCGGTATCACTATCGGTAATGCATTAAGAAGAATTTTGCTTTCATCTTTAGAAGGATTCGCAATCACTTCAGTGAAAATCTCTGGTGTTTCTCACGAATTCTCAACAATTAAAGGTGTTGTAGAAGATGTTACTGATATCATCTTAAACTTAAAACAAGTACGTTTTAAGAAAACTGGCGAGAGCGGCGATTCTGAAAAAATATTCGCGGTGATCAAAGGTCAAGATGTATTCTCTGCTGGCGACTTAACTAAGTTCTCTAACAACTTTACAGTTCTTAATCCTGATTTAGTAATCTGCAACATGAATGCAAGTGTTACTTTAGAGATTGAATTAACTGTAGCTAAAGGACGTGGTTATGTAGCTGCTGAAGAAAATAAATCTGAAAACGCTGCAGTAGGTGTTATTGCAATCGATTCAATTTTTACGCCAATTAAAAACGTAAAATACAGCATCGAAAACTATCGTGTAGAACAAAAAACAGATTACGAAAAATTAATCTTTGATATTACTACTGATGGTTCTATCCACCCTGAAGAAGCGTTGAAAGAAGCTGCTAAAATTTTAATTCAACATTTCATGTTGTTCTCTGACGAGCGTATCATGTTAGAAACTCAAGCTAAAGAGCAAACTAATGAAGTTGATGAAGAAATTTTACACATGCGTAAAATCTTAAAAACTGAGTTAGTAGATATGGATCTTTCTGTTCGTGCATTAAATTGCTTGAAAGCAGCAGATATCCGTACACTTGCTGACTTAGTAACTTACGATGTAGCTGATATGTTAAAATTCAGAAACTTCGGAAAGAAATCATTAACTGAAATTCAAGAGTTAGTGAAATCAAAAGGATTATCATTCGGAATGAACTTGAGTAAATTCAAGTTAGACGAAGAATAATATAAACGGCCTCGCATTTAATGACGGCGAGGGATAACTAATTAATAAGTTAAATGAACATTACCCCTGCTTTATTGTAGGACGGATGTACAACAAAAATTAAAATGAGACACGGTAAAAAATTTAATCACTTAGGTAGAACAGCTCCACATCGTGCTGCAATGTTAGCTAACATGGCTTGTTCTTTAGTATTACACAAAAGAATCACTACTACATTAGCTAAAGCTAAAGCATTACGTAAATACGTAGAGCCAATCATCACTAAGTCAAAAGAAGATACAACTACTAATCGTCGTACTGTATTTGCTGACTTACAAAACAAAGAAGTAGTAACTATTTTGTTCAGAGAAATTTCTCAAAAAGTTGCAGATCGTCCAGGAGGTTACACTCGTATTATCAAAACTGGTAATCGTTTAGGTGATAACGCTGAAATGTGCTTCATCGAATTAGTAGATTATAACGAATTAATGTTGAACGAAAAATCTGGTAAGAAAACAGCTAAAGCTGCTACTACTAGAAGAAGTAGAACTACAAAGAAAAAAGCTGACGCAACTACTGAAGCTGCTGCTCCAGAAGCTGATGCTCCTGCTGCTGAGTAATCTCAACACAGTTTACAAATTTCAAAAAGCCTTGGTCATAATGATCAAGGCTTTTTTGTTTATTTTCTACTTTTTGGACAATGTTGATTAATTCCTCAACTAACGACCAACGACTAACCCCTCTCCCGATGGCTATCGGGATACGTTCGGGACCGAACCAACGACTAACGACTAACGACCAACGACTAAAGACTAATGACCAAGGACCAAAAATGGTATTGTAAAAAATCAATTATCAAACCTCATTTATCGATACTTGATTATCGAATTTCGATTTAAAGAATTATATTCGCTATCTATTTTTTAAAATGAAAAAGATTAAGAGTATTATCCTTGGTATATCTGCAATGTTATTGATAAGCAGCTGTTCTACAGATGTGAGAGTTGCTGCGCCTTATAAAGAAATTCCAATAGTATTTGGTTTGTTAAGTAAATCGGATTCGATTCACTATATAAAAGTAAATAAAGCTTATTTAAATGAAGATGGAAGTGCTTATACAGCTGGATCTGTTTTAGATTCAAATTTATATCCGTATCCATTATCAGTAAAACTTTATGCAATCAATGCTTCAGGTGTTAAATTTGATAGTGTAAGTTTAGACACAGTGCATATTCAAAGGACAGGTTCAGGAACGTTTTTATCGAACAATGTTTATTATGCCACACCTTACTACAAGCTAAAATATATTAGTATTACAGGTAAAGATACAGTTTGGGCAAAATACAAAGTTGAGGTACGCCGTGCTTCGGATAATAAATACATCACTTCCGCACAATGTAATATTTTGAACGAGATTAGATTTTCAACTACTCCGCGTGAAGTTGATATTTATAATCCTTTTCCAAGTGCAACAGTTCCTGAATATAAAAAACAAACGATGAGTTGGATCGCTCCAAGAAATGGTAAAAGATATTCAGGTTTATTAAGATTTAAATTTAGAGTTCAAAATGATGCAACTGGAGAAGATTATTTAGATTCAGTAGACATGACACTCATGTCGAATAATCGACTTTCTAGAAATGACAATAATACAATCATCTCGTATGTATTAACAGGCTCAGATTTCTTTACAAATTTACAAGTAAAGTTAGATCCATTACCTTCAGCTTATAGAAGAGTATACGTTGGTCCCCTAGAATTTCATATTGAATTTGCAGGAGAGGAATTAGATACTTACATGGAGTTGAATAATTCAAGCTTAGGTTTAAGCGAAATTGTTCCCGAGTATACCAATATTGATGGGGGGTACGGTTTGTTTTCATCTAGAGTGAAAAAGAATTTCAATGATATTCGACAAGTAAATTTGTCGCTTAATTCAATTTACGGACTTAAAGAAAACGCAATTGTCGGAAGAAAGGCAGGAGCAAACGATTTAGGATTCCGTTAGTCAGCGACAGAATATAATATTATGACAAAACGACACCCAAAAAGTGTCGTTTTTTGCGTTTTATAGGTTTGGCACAAGCATTGAACATACGAGAGAGTTAAATAAACAAGTAAAAAACAACTAAAATATATGTCAAAAATTATTGGAATCGACTTAGGAACAACCAACTCATGCGTAGCTGTAATGGAAGGCAATGAGCCTGTAGTAATTCCTAACTCAGAAGGAAAAAGAACAACTCCATCAATCACATCATTTGCTGAAAATGGAGAACGTAAAGTTGGTGATCCTGCAAAACGTCAGGCTATCACAAACCCTACCAA
>CAZYBY010000429.1:0-6827 GCA_964645385.1 uncultured Sphingobacterium sp. | reverse complement strand
CGATAGAGATTCCATGATTTATTCTGATGGAGCAGGTGCAAGTATAATTTCTTTATCGAATGAAGAGAAGAAAGGTATTCTTAGTGTAGCAAGCCAGACTTTCGCAAATGAAGAGGCCTATTTCTTATTCTATGGACCATCCTATAAAAAGGGATATACGGAAGGTACAAGATATATTAAAATGCATGGTCGAAAAATTTACGAGTTTGCATTAACAAATGTTCCATTAGCGATGAAGACATGCTTAGACAAAGCAGGAGTTGATATCAAAGAATTGAAAAAAGTTTTCATTCATCAAGCTAATGAGAAGATGGATGAAGCGATTATAGAAAGATTCTACAAATTATATGATATAAAAGATTTGCCTGAAAACATTATGCCTATGAGCATACATGAGTTGGGGAATAGTTCTGTTGCAACAGTGCCTACCCTATTAGATTTGGTGTTGAGAGGAGCAATTGAAAATCATGAAGTAAATCCGGGAGATGTTATTATGTTAGCATCTGTTGGAGCAGGTATGAGTATTAATGCAATTTGCTATAGAGTATAAATCATCATAAAAAATAGATTCGTAAATACATTTTACGAATCTATTTCCCATTCAAATTATCGTTGAACAATAGTAGTTCTTAAACTTTCCAAAATTGTTCCTAATTCTGAAACGATAGCTTGGTCTGTCACACCATTTTGTGCTGCACCTGCAACAACATCAGCAATAAAACGATCATAAGAAGCATTATCAGCTTTCATAGCCATTCTATTATTTTGTGCGGGATCGTGAGCAGCAACCATTGATGCAATTCCATTATAAGTGAAATTTTTCGCACCAGTTGCAACACAGAAAAAGTCTGTTAGGTTTTTACTTAAAGCGGTGAAACCTGTAAGATTACCAGAACCAACTTCAGAAAGTAAAACTTCAAAATAAGGATTTAATTGATTGTCGCCTGCGATAATAAAAATAGTACTATCAACAACAGAACGTAAGCCCAATCTTCCCTTCTCAATCATTTGCGATGGATTTGCGGGATCCGCAACCATAGTTGTACCGCCAAGCTTTTCATAAAGAGTAGGCGTGGTTGGAGTAACCGTTTTTTCGTCCTCTTTACAAGAGGTAAATGCAATAGAACTAACAAGTAAAATTGCAGTAAATAGATGTACTGATTTTTTCATAATGATATTGTTGTTTAAAATTTAAATAGTGAAGCTACTTTATAAGTAATACTTGATTTATCGATAACTGGGCAACCAGAAGCTAAAAGCGCATCATCTGTACGATAGCGAGTAGCCTTGTAGTTATTATCTTTCATTAGTTCTACAAAAATTCTGTCGGCATTTTGAATATTTGGGTCGTAAGAATAAATAAATGTTTTATCGCTTACATTAAAATATCCTGCATCAACTCCTTCTATGGAAAGTACTTTGTTTTTAAAAGAAATTGCAAAAGAAGAATCTACATCCTGAATAAAATCAATTCGAGAAAGTTGTCGGACTCTACGATCATCATTTTTATCTTTAGTAACAATGTAAAGGTGTATAACCAATACTATTAAAGGGAGTAAGATACTAGCACCAGTTAGTATCAGCCAGGTAATTAATTTGCTTCTTTTCATCTTTTTCGGTTAAAACATTAATAAAACAAGGAATTACAAGAGATACGAAATAAAAATGTTTATGGATTTGTAAAACTGAAAAAGCTTGAGAATGAATGGAATATGTAGCTTTTACTAGTATTTCAAAAGTTTTTTAACATTATGTGAATAATTTTTTTGAGTGGTATGCTTGTTATTATGAGATTTTACTTCTTCTTTTATATAACAAAATAAGGCGTTTCAGAAGAAACACATAAAAATCAAATATTAATTAACTATTATTTATTGTACAATTATGAACAAAGCAGAATTAATCGAAGCAATCGCTGCAGGATCAAAGCTTACTAAAGCTGATTCAGGAAGAGCATTAGATGCATTTTTAGATGCAACTACTAAAGCATTAAAAAAAGGTGACAAATTAACGTTAGTTGGTTTCGGAACTTTTTCAGTAACTAAAAGACCAGCTCGTGTAGGTCGTAACCCTAAAACTGGTAAAGCAATTAAAATTGCTGCTAAAAAAGTTGCTAAATTCAAAGCAGGTGCTGCTTTAGCGAAAGTAGTTAACAAATAATTTCGAAAGTAATTATTTATAAAAAAGTCCTCCGTGCAAATGGAGGACTTTTTTTTTGACTGCTTGAACAATTGACTGCTTGATAATATGACATCTTAATAAAGATATTTCGAATAATCAAGAAGTCAAGTTATCAAGTAGTCAAGTAGTCAGAATTAAATTGGTCAAAAAAAAAAGCCCTTTCGAATTAACGAAAGGACTCTCTTGCTTGTAGTATAATATTTAATGTACTAAGTACTATGTATTATGTACTAATATCTAAAATCTAAAATCTTAAAACTATCAATTTTACCAGCCATACGGATGCAAGTCAATAGTATCAGGATGTCTAGTAGGTTGAACGCTTAATACAGGGATACTTGAGTGGTTGATTATTTGTTGAGCAACAGGACCCATAATGTATTCTACAACATCCTCTTTTTCCATATCAGCCATTACAATGATAAGATCAGATTCGATTTGTTTACCATACGATAAAACTGCTTTTTGAATATTTCCACTTTTAACGATTTCCATAGTATTTTTCACAGCATGTTCATCTAAGTAATCTGAAATTTGTTTAGCTTCTCTTTCAATTTTCACTAAGTGACTTTGTTCACCTTCAGTTTCGATGCCTAAGCAATTTACTTCAGCATTAAACCATTTTGAAAGTTGAATAGCCACATTAATTTTTTGACGAGAGAATGGGTCATCATTAAATGGTAATAATATTTTTTTAAAGCCTGATGATTTCATTGGTTTTTGAACTGATAACACAGGGCAACTACATTCTGAAATCATTCTAACTGCATTACTTCCGATAATGAATTCACGGAATCCACTAACTCCATGAGTACTCATCACTAATAAATCGATTTGCTCTTTGCTTATTAATTCGTTTACTGCACGGTGACTTTTACCAAATACAATTCTATCTTCAAAAGTGAAATTATATTTTTCACTCATCAATTTTGTAAAATGATCTAAACGATCTTTTTTAATATGTTCAATCGCTTTTTCTTTTTCTAAAAACTCTTCTGTTGTTAATACAAAATCTCCAGGAATACTAAAATTCAACATGTCCTCAACAACATGTACAAATATTATTTTTGAAGAATGTACTTTAGCAATTTCTAATGCGTAATCAATTGCATAGCTTGATAATTCTGAAAAATCTATCGGAATTAAAATCTTATTAATGTTTATCGGTTTCATAATTTTAATTTCTTGGTGTTTTTTAAATATTTAATACGCAATAGTAGGTATTAAAAGATACATAAAATATGATATTCCTCATATTTAGAGGATGTATCGGCCTATTTACTTGATAATTATGATAATTATTTGAATATTTAGCACTTATAAACACTAAAAAAAAGAATAGTATGAAAAAAACAAGTTTACTTTTAATGCTATTTGCTATTGGTACTATAACGGCAAAATCACAATCTTTTTCAGATGATTTCGAGTCGTACACTGCAGGTAGCAAATTAGGCCCTCAGTCGCCAAACTGGACGACTTGGAGTAATGGAGATGGTGGAACGGAAGATGTTAACGTAGTAACAACGGCAGCTCACAGTGGAACAAAATCTATATACTTCTCTTCTACTAGTGCAACAGGAGGACCATCTGACGTGGTTTTGCCATTTGCTGGCCCACATACTCAAGGAGTATTTGAATTTAAAGCTTGGTTTAAAGTGCCTACATCAAAATCTGCATATTTCAATTTTCAAGCAGAAAACGCAATTGGAACAACTTGGGCAATGGACTGCTATATGAATGCTGACGGATCCTTGCAAATAAACAATGTAGCTACAACATACATTACTGCTTCTTACCCACAAAACCAATGGTTTGAGCTAAAAGTTAAAGCGAATTTAACAACAAATCAATGGGAAGTTTTTGTTGATAGTAATTCAGTTGGAATATTTTCAAATGCAACGAATAAGATTGCATCTATTGATATATACCCAGCAAATGCAGCAGCAAGTTTCTGGGTAGATGATGTTTCATATTCATTAACTCCATACGTATTGCCAAGTTTAAATGCAGCTGCAGGAAACGTAAGTATACCGAACGGTTTAGCTGGACAAATTCGTAAGCCAAAAATTTCTGTTAGAAACTTAGGTGTAACTGCAATTACTTCATTCGATTATACTTTAACTCATAAAGGAACTAGCATTTCTGATTCAGTTAGAAATGTAAACATCGCTTCATTAGGAGAATTAAAAATCGATATCAATGAAGATTTTGTATTACCAGCAAACAATGATACTGCAGTTCTAACAATCAGCAATATCAATGGTTTAGCTAGTGATGATGATTCATTAGACAATACAAAAACATTATACATTACAACTGTAGTTCCTGCTGAAGGCAAAATTGTTTTAGCTGAAGAAGGAACTGGTACATGGTGCCAATGGTGCCCAAGAGGTGCTGTATTTATGGACATGATGTCTAAAAACTATGAAGGTTATTTTGCTGGAGTTGCAGTTCATAATGCAGATCCAATGACGTTAACTGATTACGATGCTGCTGTAAGTGCTGCTATCCCTGGATATCCAAGTATATTATCAGACCGTACAAATGTCATTGATCCATCTGATATGGAAGCAGATTTCATTCAATTAATTCAAATAGCTCCAGCTGCAACAATTAAAAATGGTGCAACTTACGATGCCGCTACAAGAGAATTAAAAGTTTCTTTAACCACTACATTGAATAAAGATATCGCAGGCGATTACAGAATCGCATGTGTATTAACTCAAGACAGTGTAAGAGGTACAGGCTCTGCTTACAACCAAGCTAATGCTTATGCAAATGGTGCTGCAGGTGCGATGGGTGGTTTTGAATTATTAACAAACCCAGTTCCAGCAAGTAAAATGATTTACGACCATGTTGCTCGTCATATCAGCCCAAGCTTTGCTGGTTATGCAAATGCATTCGGCGCAAGCGCTGATAGCGGACAAGCAGTAACATATACATTTACTTATATATTACCTGCAACTTGGAATGCTTCAAAAATGAACATAGTTGGTATGATGATGGATCCAAATGGTGCAACCGTAAATGCTAGTACTTCTAGCATTAATACTGCTGTTGCTAACGGTTACGTTATCGGTACTGAAATTGGAGGTAACATTACTGGTATTGAAAAATTAGCTGGACCAGATGCAATTCGAATTGCACCAAACCCAGGCAATGAAGTTTCAAGTGTACTGATTTCATTATTAAAAGAAGCAAACGTTCAAGTTGAAATTTTCAACATGAATGGTGCTAAAATTGCAACTAAAGATTACGGAATGTTAACTGGTGATATGGATTTACCTATTCAATTATCAGATTTATCTTCTGGTTTATACTTAGTAAAAGTAATGGTAGATGGATATCCTACTACTTTGAAATTAGTTAAAAACTAAGAATGTATTCCTAAATTCTAATAGATAGAAATTCTAAATCTATAGATAAAATATCTAGACGAATGACAATAAAAAAGCTCCTTTGGAAACCAAAGGAGCTTTTTTTATAACATTAAATTTAGTTTGAAGAATATTATTTGTTATTGCTTAATAAACCTAGCTACTCCATCATCAGTCTTTAAAATATAAAAACCTTGTGGTAATGAACTAACATCGATTAATCCCTCTGTGCTATTCACTTCTAAAACAATCTCTCCTAAATAATTAATTACTTTACCCGATACTCGATTCCCGATACCCGATACTATTAACATATCTTTCACTGGGTTTGGATAAACATGTATTGTATTGTTGAATGAATTCTCGAGGCCTGTAACTTGAACATTCATTACTTCTGAAAATGCTTCACAATCGCTTAAGTCTTTTACTCTTACTTTGTAATCGCCAGATTCAGTGACTGTATACGTTTGAGTTGTAGCGTTTACAATAATGGTTTCATTTTTAAACCATTGGTAAGCATTCGCTGCACTTGAAGTTAATGTTAATGAATCTTTTGTAATTGTTGGTTTCGCCGGAAGTGGATTTACAATCACAGTAATTGAATCTGATGATATTTTACATAATCCATTAGAAGAACTAACAACAACTATATATGTACCTGCTTCTGTTACATCAATAAATGGTAAAGTTGCACCAGGAATAAGAATTCCATTTTTATACCATGCATTATTAGAACTTGCACTAGATGTTAATAATAAACTTTCTCCATCGCAAATTTGATTATCACCAGTGTAAGTGATCACAGGCTTAGCTGGCATTGCAATTGATTGCACAGCAACAGCATCAGAATTTGTTGTACAACTTGATGAGTCAGAAATTCTCACATAATAATTTCCTGAACTATTCACTGTTAACATTTGATTTGTTGCGTTAGGTATAGCTACGTTATTTTTATACCATTGATAGCTTACTGCATATGATGAAGCTAGTATAGTACTATCACCTGAACAGAAGCTCAAAACCCCTGTTATCGTTGGTTTTGCAGGAGCTGGATTTGTTGTTAGAGTTACTGCGCTCGAAAGTGTAGAGCATGTACCTTCAGTAACTTCAACAGTGTATATACCAGCTTGCTTAGCGGCATAACTTACACTAGTAGCTCCAGAAATTGGTGATCCACCTAAATACCATTGATAAGAATAATTACCACCAGAATTAGCAGTTAATATTAATGAATCGTTTGCACAGAAAGATGTTGAAACTGGAGTATTA
>CAZYBY010000428.1:0-2543 GCA_964645385.1 uncultured Sphingobacterium sp. | reverse complement strand
GCTACTCCTAAGCCCATTACAGTACCACCGGTGAATGAAACTTTTAAAGCTTGTTTTAAGCTAGTACGAGCTGCTTGTGTTGTACGAACGTTTGCTTTAGTAGCTACTTTCATACCAATATATCCCGCATATGCAGAGAATACAGCACCAATGATAAATGAAATAGAGATAATCCAACTTGAGTGAATTTCAATTCCATTTACTTCGTGAATTGTACCTGAGTAAGCTAATAATGCAGCAGCGAAGATTACGAATATGCTTAATACTTTCCATTCTGCTTTTAAGAATGCCATAGCACCATCAGCAATATATCCTGCTAATTCCGTCATTTTCGCATCACCTGCGTCTTGTTTTACTACCCATGCGCTTTTAATAGCCATTACTAGAAGTCCTAATAATCCTAGTGCAGGGATAAAATAAATTAGGTTGTTTTGTAAAAACTCCATATTGTTTTATCGTTTTGTTTCGGTTAATTATTTACAGTTTGAAAAGAGGGCAAAAATAAGCCCTTTCGGTGAATAAACAAACTGAATCTGCTAATCGGTATACATATATATAATGATATATAATTAAATGTTTCATTGTCAGTAATATACCAAATAATCTATTTTGAGTTTATTTGCTAATTTTTAAACAAATCCAATAAGTTTGCGTTAACGTATATAGTTTTATGAAAAAAAACATATTTATATCGCTATCTGCTATAGCCTTCTTCTTAATGGCTTGTAGTAATTCAAATAAAGCTTCAGTTAAATCTATGGATCAAGAAATATTATCGAATAAGAATGTCGACACTGCCTATTTCGGCGCAGGTTGTTTCTGGTGTGTTGAAGCCGTTTTTCAGGAACTTAAGGGAGTTCAATCTGTAACTTCTGGCTATATGGGTGGTAGAATCAAAAATCCCACATACAAGGAAGTATGTTCTGGATTAACAGGACATGCAGAAATATGTAAAATAGTGTTTGACCCTGCTATCATTGAATATAAAGATCTTTTGGAGGCTTTCTGGCAAAGCCATGATCCAACAACACTTAATAGACAAGGTGCTGATACCGGTACACAATACCGTTCTGTTATTTTTTATATCAATGAAGAACAAAGAGAGCAAGCTGAATTTTATAAGAAAAAATTAAATGAAGAAAATGCTTTCGGGAAGCCTGTAGTTACTGAGATTTCACCTAGTGTAGAATTTTATAAAGCAGAAGATTATCACCAAAATTACTATAACGAAAATGGCGATGCTCCCTATTGTCAATTTGTAATTGCTCCTAAAGTGGAAAAATTTAAAAAAGCTTTCGCGAATAAATTAAAATAAGCATTAATTAAGCTATAGTTTTTTTTAATTTGGCTAGATGGAAATCCTACAACTATTACCCGATGGTGGTCCTATCTATTCCGAAACTGATGTAAAAGCTGTTATTGTTGAACCATACAATACATTGTCGACAGTATTGTTCTTGCTGATGTCTGTGTATTGGTACGGTAGACTAAAAGGAAGTTTTATGAAGTTTCCTTACTTAACAACTTCTTTAATTTTACTTACAATCGGTGGAGTAGGTGGATTAATTTATCACGCATTTCGTTATTCAAGTTTCTTTTTATTTATGGATTGGTTACCCATCATGATATTATGTATGATGACTTCCTTATATTTCATTTATAAACTTGCCAATTCTTGGTTTTGGTCGATCGCATTTTTTCTGTTAGTATTTATTGTTGATCGTGTTTGTTGGGAGCTAATACCAGAGTCAAATGGAAATTTAAGAGCAAATGTAAACTACACGATTCTAGGTTTTGGGGTTGTTATACCCACTATACTGATTTTAAAGAAAGCTAAGTTTGAAAACTGGCATTTAGTGTTATTTGCTATTTTATCCTTTTCTACAGCTTTATTCTTCCGGATAGTCGATCATTGGGGCATTTTAAGTATGGGAACGCATTTTTTGTGGCATACATTTGGTGCATTAGCTGGTAATTTTATGTTATTGTTTATTTATCGATATAATTTATTGGAATATAAATTGCTTAATCAAACAAATAATTTATAGCTTTGTATATTACCTGTGTCTCAAATGTTTAAAACAATTTTCTATAGCTTAATAGCACTTGCTTTTGCAGGATGTTGTGCATCTACGAATACTTATGAGAGTTTTACGGATGAACAATTGCGTCTGTTGCATTATCTAAGTGGGCAGAACATTGTTTATGATAAAAATAATTCTGACTCAATTTACTTACATGTATCAGAACGTTTTATTGGAAATCTACCTCCAGATGAAGTTGAAGAATCAAATTGTGATAGTTATTACCCTGCTTATGGCAAGGCAACTATAGTTTCAAATTCCGACACTTCAATATCTTTTCAAATTTCTATAAAAAAGAGCAATGATATTGATGGTATATCTGAACGTATAAAATGGATGGGATATGATTTCAACTTAAGCGATACCACTCGCGTATTATTTCACGACTCATTATACCTTCGTCACCCCGACGAATTTAATAATGTTTACGAGATAAAAGTTGCAGATACCACAAACACA
>CAZYBY010000427.1:0-7692 GCA_964645385.1 uncultured Sphingobacterium sp. | reverse complement strand
CAATCGCATATTTTAAATAAGCTTTATTTTTATTCAGATCGATGGCCTTAACAAAAGGAACCGGACGAAGTTCAATAATACGTTGGTCGATACTAGCTAAAATCAATGCCCTTTTTTCAGGTTCTTTTTCAGCAAGCTCGTTTAGCTCGATGGTATTAATTACTTTGTCGTTGATATCTGGAAAATGTTTACCAATAATTTCGGCAGCAGTTTTATGAGAAATCATGGAACCTAACCGATACATTTTTAGAAGGGGGAGAAAGAAAAAGAAAATAAATACATACGCAAGAAACAAAATTGTAACTAACAGTAGAATTCTTTTCCAGGTTGAAGGTAAATAAAGAAAGTATTCGAGTGTATTTAAACAGAGGTATAGGATAAACAATGCCGATACAAAATAGATAAGCCCTCTTATCATTTTGTTCAAATAATACTTTCTGATGAAAGTATCGAGCTTTTCTAAGAGTATTTGATAAGCGTTTGACATTTCGTTTAAACGATAAAATTACTGAAATAATACTAATTTTGTAACAAAAGTCATATTCAAATAAACTGAATTCTCATTCTTTTGTTGTAAATTAAAAAACTAACTCGTTGATATGAAAATAGAACAAATATATACAGGATGCTTAGCACAAGGTGCTTATTATATAGTTAGTGGAAACGAAGCTGTTATTATCGATCCATTGAGAGAGGTTAAACCGTATTTAGATAGGGCCGAAAAGGATGGTGTGAAGATCAAGTATGTATTAGAAACACATTTTCACGCAGACTTTGTAAGTGGACATGTTGATTTAGCAAAAGCTAGTGGTGCAAGTATTGTTTATGGCCCTACGGCTAAAACAAATTTTGATGCACATATTGCTGAAGATGGAGAACTATTAAGTGTTGGAAAAATCAAGATAAAGGTATTGCACACTCCTGGGCATACCATGGAAAGTACATGTTATTTGTTGATAGATGAAAATGGAAAAGATCATTCAATATTCACTGGAGATACCTTGTTTATT
Organism: uncultured Sphingobacterium sp.; assembly: GCA_964645385.1. Lineage (GTDB taxonomy): Bacteria > Bacteroidota > Bacteroidia > Sphingobacteriales > Sphingobacteriaceae > CAJBVG01. Next base: position 6,682 of record CAZYBY010000427.1, on the reverse strand, counting down.
GGAGATGTGGGCCGACCAGATTTAGCTCAAAAAGCAGCAGACATGACTCAAGAAGAGTTGGCGGCTACTTTATACAAATCATTACGTACAAAAGTGATGACCTTAGCAGATGATGTAGTAGTTTACCCAGCACACGGAGCTGGATCTGCTTGTGGTAAAAACATGAGTAAAGAAACAGTTTCGACCATTGGTGAGCAGAAACAATTTAATTATGCATTGAGAGCTAACATGACAGTTGAAGAGTTTGTGAAAGAAGTAACAGATGGTTTGATGCCACCTCCTGCTTATTTTCCATTAAATGTAGCCATGAATAAAAATGGATACGATAATATTGATGAGGTAATGAGTAGAGGTTTGAAAGCTTTAAATGTAGAAGAGTTTGAAATAGCTGCCAATGAAACGGATGCTATAATGTTGGATACGAGAAAAGCAGATGTTTTTAAAGATGGTTTTGTCCCTAACTCGATAAATATCGGATTAGATGGGCAATTTGCACCATGGGTTGGGGCGTTAATACCTGATGTAAAACAACAAATTCTGTTAATTGCAGAGTTAGGGAAAGAAGAAGAAACGATTATGCGATTGGCAAGAGTAGGCTATGACTATGTAATTGGTTACTTAGATGGAAGTTTCGATTCTTGGAAAAATTCAGGAAAAGAGGTTGATACGATTCATAGAATTTCAGCCGACGAATTCGCTTCAAAAGTTGATATTAATAAAGATAAAATTGTAGATGTGAGAAGAGAGGGTGAATTTGAGGCAGAACATGTTGAAAATGCTAACAACATTCCATTAGACTTTATTAATGATAATATTGCATCATTTCCTAAAAACGAGCATTTCTTTTTACATTGTGCAGGAGGATATAGAAGCATGATTACAGCATCAATATTAAAAGCTAGAGGCTGGAATAACTTTACAGAAGTAGCTGGAGGATTCGGAGCAATAAGTAAAACGAATGTTCCTAAGACAAGTTTTGTTTGTCAATCTAAGAAATAGTAAAAAGTAGTGAGTAAAACTTATTGTTATATTCACTACTAATTTCTCAATTTCAATTTTTGGTTAAAAGAATTATTTTCGAAACATCTTGAATCGCTTGATTCTGAAGGTGAAAATGGTAATGCTTGTAAATTGAATTGAAAATTAAAAGGGTTTTTATAATTTGATAGTTCTCCTTCAAATATCATATCAATAGGAAAGGAAACCTCATAAATCAAATTGTTTTCTTCAAAATTTAAAGCAGCAGATACATTAATATTATTGATGGTATTGAGCATAACATCTTCTAGCCCATTATTAAATCCTGTCAATTTAATCTTTGTGCTGTTCTTAATTAGTTCAGATTTTTTTTCCTCTAAATTTGTATTTGGTTTAATACCTGTGACAGAATAACTGAGAGGATCGTTGTTTTCTCTATCAATACTATAAGGGAAAATAAATGTTGAAGTGAAATTGTTTTTCCCTTGATTATCAATTTTAATTTCTAATCCAGAACGCAACACTTTCAGTTGGGAACTTCTATCAGGAAATTTCAAAAGGAAGTAAAAACTATTGTTGTCAGTAATAATTGAGTAAAAGATGTTGCTCTTCTCATCATGAGTTAGCGAATACTTAGACCAATCAGAAGAACTCCCATCAATTATTAATTCTGAAGATTTGTGCTGAATGATTTCCGCTTTTTGAGCAAAGGAATAAAACGATAACAAAAGAACTATAGTGGTACTAAGTAAGATTTTCATATAACTAATAAGAATATTGCATTCCTATTCGGTTTATACAAACATCATACCAATATGAAATAAGGATATATTATTGAGTAGAGAATTTATTCCAAAGAAGTAAAAAGCGAGTAACTTTTTCTTCAGAATATCCTTTACCTTCTTCTAGGTAGCCAGAATCTTGAACATGTAGTAAATCACCCTTATCATTTAACACAAGAAAACTAGGGTAGCCGAATCTTCCAGGGTTTTTATATTCTTTAAAAAACTTTTCGTTTTTATTTTCTTTGCTGTAATTGATGTGAATTACCACATAATCAGCATTTAAAATAGAGTCTACCTTTTTATTTTCTTGAGAGAACTTATGAAACAAGCGACACCAAGAGCACCAATTTCCGCCAGCTTGGATTAGAATATTTTTATGTTCAGAAGAAGCTTTAATTTTTGCCTCGCTTAATTGCTTATATGGATCAGCATCAACATCGTATAAAGAAAATTTTTCTTGGGCAAAAGATAAATTAAGCTGAAGAACAAGTAGAATTAAAAGAGCAGAAAAATTTTTCATGATAAAATATTTTTAGTTAAACTTTCAAATGCTTTGTAATAGTTTTCTAAAGATAAGTCATTGGTATAGAAAAACAAATAAGGTTCTATAAGCTCAAGCTCCATAAGTTCAAATTGATTATTGCTCCAAACTCCATCAACTCTAGCGTACAAGGCATCTTTCGCAAATCGGTCTATATAATTCTGAGCTTCAATGATAAGGGCTTCATTATTTTCAGGAGTATTAATTTTTCCTCCAAAGAAATGTTGAATTCTGAACTCGCCTTCTTTCGCAGTTTTCAAAATTTGATGTGAGAATTTTCCATTAAAGAATATGAAAGACCATTCGCCATCTGTAAGTATTTCTTTTTTAAGAGGTTGAACAAGATATGCTTCTGTGCTTGTCCACTCTTTTAATTGATCAATATGTTCAGTGTAAGTTTCAGTATTAACCCTAATGGTATTCATAGCACCACCACTAATACAAGGCTTTATAATTAGTTCATCAGTATTAAACTTTTCGAACAACAATTTTAAATCGAAAGATTCATTTTTTTCGATGATATAAGTCGGCACGATATTTAATCCTGCCCAAGCTATATCTAGAAGGTAATGTTTATCAGAATTCCATCGAATTAGATTAGGATTATTTAAACAAGGGATATTATTTTGTTTAAGGTGATCGAGCCAATTATAGAATAAATTTATTTTTTCAATAAAATAATCCCAAGTAGATTTGATGATCACCACATCAAATTTTTTCCAATTTATGGAAGGATTATCCCAAATTGCCAATTCAACTTCATGACCATTTTTTTGAAAAAGATTCACTAACATTTCATCTTCATCAGGAACGAGAGATAAGTAACGACCAGTATCTTGATAAGTAGCGATTCCGATTTTCATTAATAACCATATTTATTTCTCCATAAATTTTGGAGATGTTTCCTTAATTCATTTTCGCGAGCATTATTACCGGGATTATAAAATTTTGTTCCGGAAAGTTCGTCGGGTAAATATTCTTGTTCTTTAAAGTTTCCTTCGTAGGCATGGCTATATTGATAATCTTTTCCGTAGCCAATATCTTTCATTAAACGTGTAGGAGCATTACGAATATGAAGAGGAACAGGTAAGTCACCAGTTTGTTTAACAGCCGAAATAGCATTTTCTATTCCTTCGTATGAGGCATTGCTTTTTGCTGAGCTAGCTAAATAAGTAACTGCTTGAGCGAGGATAATTCTAGACTCAGGCATACCGATTAAATTAACTGCTTGAAAGCAATTGTTAGCAAGAAGAAGAGCGTTCGGATTTGCATTACCAATATCTTCAGAAGCGAGAATAACCAAGCGACGAGCGATAAACAGAGGATCCTCACCACCTTCAATCATTCTAGCCAGCCAATATAATCCTGCATTCGGATCGCTACCACGAATTGATTTAATAAAAGCAGAGATAATATCGTAATGTTGTTCACCAGCTTTATCATACATTGCTAAATTTTGTTGAACGATGTTCATCACATATTCATTTTCGATAACTACATTTTTAGAATCGAAAGATTGAATAACGAGTTCAAAAACATTTAACAATTTTCTACCATCACCACCAGATAAACGAAGTAGGGCTTCGTGTTCTTTAATTTCAATTTGATATTCTTGAAGCCATTTATCTTTTGCAATAGCATGATTTAACATTTTAATTAAATCATTTTTTTCTAATGATTTTAGGATATATACTTGGCATCGAGAAAGCAAAGCGGAGATAACTTCGAAAGATGGGTTCTCTGTTGTAGCTCCAATTAATGTAACGATACCTTTTTCAACAGCGCCCAACAAAGAATCTTGTTGAGATTTACTAAAGCGATGAATTTCATCAATAAATAAAATCGGGTTTTGAGAACCAAAGAAAGAATGGCTCTTTGCTTTTTCAATCACTTCTCGAATATCTTTCACACCAGAATTAATGGCACTTAAAGAATAGAAAGGTCTGTTAAGAGTATTGGATATGATATTTGCCAATGTAGTTTTACCTACACCCGGAGGCCCCCAGAAAATCATAGAAGGAATAATTCCAGATTCAATGGCTTTGCGAAGCACAGCAGTTTTTCCGATAAGATGCTCTTGACCGATATAATCGTCGAGAGTATTTGGTCGAAGTCGCTCAGCTAAAGGGGTAGACATTGGAATAGGATTGAAAAATCAATGCAAATTAGCAATAAATTTTTAGACTGTTTAATACTGGTGGCATGACTTAAGTGGTGCCACCAATTACCCTGATATATGCAGGATTAAATAAAATCCTGCATATAATAAACTTTATCGTGCATAGAGTACGAAAACCGCAGGTCTTTTGTGGTGCTCGGGTTTGTTTTCGCGCCATTCGGCGATAGCCTTAGTTTTCAGACTTTGGTTTGTGCCCGTAATATCGACACCTATAGAAAGCGAAGTATTCGGTTTGCAATTTTTTACAACATCATCAAATAAATGATTATTTCTAAATGGTGTTTCGATGAATATTTGAGTGATGTTATATTTCTCACTCACCATTTCTAAATCTTTAATTCTTTTAATTCGATCAGCTTTATCGATTGGAAGATATCCCACAAATGTAAATTGTTGTCCGTTAAAGCCGGCAGACATTAAGGCCATTAAAATTGATGATGGTCCTACGAATGGATACACATCAACATTTTTACGATGAGCTTCACGAATGACATCAGCACCAGGATCTGCAACGCCCGGGCATCCAGCTTCCGACATTAATCCGACTTCATCTGTAAGTTCGAATAATTTAAAATATTGATTCAATGGAAGCCTATCTTTTTTACTATGAAGCAAAATTGTTAAGTCTTTTTGAGGAGTAGTGATACCAACTTTTTTTAAAAACGCTCTTGCTGTTTTCTCATTTTCAACGATGAAAAATTTCAAACGTTGAATAATTTCTATGGCATCATTTGGTAATGTATTAGAAATCGGAGCTTCTTCATCAAGAGAAACCGGAATTAAATAGAGACGTTTATTCATCTCACAAAGCTAGGAAAATAGATTAACTTAGTTGGTCCACTGCCTTTTTTAATCGATCGAAGGAAGCTAAAATCGTTTCTTTATCAGCAGCTCCAACCGATAACCTGTACCAATCTGAGCTTGAAGAAGCACCAAATGCAGTAAAAGGAACCATTGCTAGTTGAGCATGAGATAAGATGTAAGAAGTAACATCCATACTGTTTTCAATCGTTTTGCCTTCAGGAGTTTTCTTTCCTTTAATTGCAACTTTAACAGTTAGATAAATTGCACCCATTGGTTCTATAGAATCGAATGGATAATTGCTGTTTTTTAAATTTTGAAAACCTTCGTGAAGTGCGTCTAAACTTTCTTTGATTTTATTTTTGAATGGAACCATGAAAGCATCTATTCCAGCTTGATCTCCTAAGAAACCGGCTGTTGCCACTTGTTCTGCTTTTGGAGCCCAAGCACCAACGTGACCAAGTATCGCTTTCATTTTGTCGATAACATATTGTGGTCCGAATGCCCATCCAACACGTACACCTGTAGCAGCAAATGCTTTCGAAATACCATCAATATATATTGTGTAATCTCTAAGTTCCGGACGAAGATTAATAGGGTCGTGATGTTTATGAGTGCCAAATGTAAGTGTCCAATACACTTGATCATATAATAAGTATAAAGGCTTCTCTCCTGCTGATCTAGATTTATTTTCAGCAATAACTAAATCACATATTTCTTCTAAATCTTTTTTAGTGAACATTGTTCCTGTTGGATTTAGAGGACTACATAAAGATAATAAAGTTGCACCTTTTAAATATGGAGCAATTTCAGCAGCACGAGGCATGAAATTATTATCTTGAGAAGTTTCTATCATGATAGCTTCCGCACCAACTAAATGACAATAGTGATTGTTATTCCATGAAGGTACTGGAAATACTACTTTATCCCCCGGATCTAAAACCGTTCTGTAGGTAGCATATATTAATGGACGAGAACCACCGGCAACTAGAAGTTCGTCGGTAGTGTATTCTAAGTTCCCTAAATCTTTTAAAAATTTTACGATTGCTTCTCGAAGAGAAAACTCTCCATTCGCAGGTGGATAATTTGTATAACCACTGCTGTATGCAGATGTAATTCTATCTTCTAAATCTTTAGGGATTGGGTAATGTTTGGGATCAAAATCGCCAATGGTTAGATTGCAAATTTTTGCACCCTTACGAATCATTTCATTTACTTCGTTACCAATTTTTATAATCTCTGATCCAATCAGAGAATCGGCCATTCTCGATACCTTTCCCATAAAGCTATATATTATGCTCTAAAGATAAAGTATCTTCAGATAAAATTAAAATCAGTTTTTAATTTTGAAGACATAAAATGATTCAACGTTTTTCACTAGTTCAAAATGATTTAAAA
>CAZYBY010000426.1:0-2799 GCA_964645385.1 uncultured Sphingobacterium sp. | reverse complement strand
TGGTAAATACGATGAAGTAGGTAACTTAGTGCCGGCACAAATGGAGCTAGTTCGACTTGCAATTCCGAGAAGAGTTTATACTCAAAGCCATATCGATTATGTTGCTGAAGTAATCATCGAAGTTTATAATAATCGTCATGTTATCAAGGGATTAGTAATTACAGAAGAAGCACCAATGTTAAGACATTTTACGGCCAAACTTAAAAAATGCTAAAGGTTACTAAAATTTTCAGATTTGAGCTTGCTCATGCAATACACGGCTATAATGGCCTATGCAAAAATATTCATGGGCATTCATATATATTACATGTTACCGTAGGAGCACACACTCAATCTAATGAGTACTTGCCTTCAACAGGATTTATTATCGATTTTAAGGATTTAAAAAAAATAATTCGTGAAGCAGTGGTAACTCCCTTCGACCATGGATTGATACTTTCTGAAGAATATTTAAAGCATCACCCAGAAATGGAAGGTATGGATAACCTACATGTTTGGAAAATGGAACCAAGTGTTGAAAACATCTTATTGTACATTAAACACCAAATAGCAGATAAATTCCCAGATGGAGTATTGCTAGCTAAGCTAAAGCTATACGAAACAAGCGATTCTTACGCAGAATTCGACTGCCTATAATTTTTTGGCATTATATTTGGAAAGACTGACTCAAAATCTAACTTTCCATGAAATTTTTACAAAAAATAGTCCTATTCATTTTAATAATTTTCGGGACAAATGCATATGCTGATCACTTTGTTGGTTATGATATGAATTTGGTAAATATTAAAAATGCTAACGGAACACCCACGGATACTTACAAATGGGTTATGAAAATTTTTAGAGATGTGAATGGTATTCCCATTCCCAACTCAGCATCTTTTCAAATTTATAATTCAGCTAACGTTTCTGTAGGTTCTTTTACTTGTACAAAAATTAATCCTCAGACTTTCTTAACCTATCCACCAGAAGAATGTCCTCCATCTCAAGCTCAATTAGCAGTTGAAGTTGGTATATATGAAAGCCCAATTCAAAACTATTCTTCATTAAATAATACAAATGGATATTACGTATCTAGCAGCAGTTGTTGTAGAAATATTGGTATTTGTAATGTTCCAGCTCCATCGTGGAGTTTTGGTATTACATTTACAATGGATTTTCCGAGATTAAATCCTGGTTCTCCAACTAGATATAATTCATCGCCTGTTTTTACTAAAAATCCTTTAACATTCTTTTGTGTTGGTAAACCATATACCTTAGATTGGAAAGTAACTGACCCAGATGGAGATTCATTATCATTTTCATTAGCACAACCATTAGACGACGGATCACTTACAAAACCATTTGAATTGATTCCATACGAAGCAGGATACAACCTAAATTACAACATTATTGATGGTGTGCCAGATTTAACTATCAATCCAGTTACTGGTATCATTAACTTTATTCCTACTAGAGCTTGTAAATACTTAGTAGCATTTAAAGTAGACGAGTGGAGAAAGATTGGCGGAGTACCAACAAAAATCGGGTCTATCCGAAGAGAATATCAACTCGAAGCTGTTGTTTGCCCAGAAGCTCCTCCAGTTACAGAAGATAACAATAATCAAAAGAAAGTAATTGTAGATACAATCAATTTCCCTAACGAATACACAGTTACCTTTACTTCTAGAGATACACCTACCGATTCGTTATTCATGTACATTATACCAAATATCAATCCAGGTGAAAATCTATTAGATCCTAACAATCTTAATGCTAAATGGGGTGAAATCGGTAGTTTATCAAGCGGAACAACAGCACAAAATTTAATCATTAATGGCATTGGAACTTTACAAGGTCAATTTAAATGGACTCCAAAATGTAGTGCTGTAAGAGATAAGCCATACAATTTTACAATTGTAGTTCGAGATAAAACTTGTCCATCTCCTTTTTACGATTCAACTTTTGTGACATTATATGTGAAGAAAAAAGATAATATTAAACCAATTTTCGCAAATAAATATCATACAAATCCAGATACTATTAAATCAACTCAACCTATTAGCAAACGTACTCGTCGATATTTTGTAAATGCGGGAGATTATTTCCAGTTGGCGGGAGATTCTATTATCAAAACGTACGATCAAGATTCTTCTCAAGTTGTTAATATGTATATGTTCCAGGATTTTGCTCATAATCCTAGAATTACAACAAATATACCTTCATTCAATGTAAATCCTGCTCCTGTACATTCAACTGCAACTTTTACTTGGCAAACAACTTGCTTAGATCGTAACGATACTTCTTATATATTTAAAGTATATGCTTTCGACGATGATTGTAAGAAAAAGGATACAGTAACCTATAACATTGAAATATTTATTCGAGATCAACCGAATAGGAAGCCTAGGTTTGCAAATTATTCTGCGGATACAGTTTACATTAAAGAAGGTACAACCGATAGTTTCTATGTTGCAGTATATGATACTGCAAATACTTTCATCAATAAATATAAACATATTCAAGTAATTCCCGATGTTACTGATTTCGCATACATGCAAACTCAGGGTGGAAATATGATTCAGTTTTCTAAACTTGATGGCCCGGATAGTTTGAAAGTAAAATTTACTTGGTCGCCAAATTGTGCGAATATCAGACCAGAACCATATAGATTATATTTGAGAACAGTAGATGAAGGTTGTCCTACATTAACTTCATATGATACAGTTTATGTATTTGCTGCAGGTCCGTATAATTCAGCACCAGAGTTTAGAGATAAAAATGATGTAACATTTAGTTTAGTAGATACAAGTATTTATGGTG